>JAYUUW010000493.1:0-4230 GCA_043754665.1 Anaerolineales bacterium
CGATGTGCTCCAATTGCAGCACGCCGCCCTGGCGGTGGCCGTGGCGCGGCCGGTCAAGGAATACATCGTCCGGCTGGTCGGCGCGACCCGCGTCCACCCGGATATCATCTTGGGCGTCAGCCCGCGCGGCGGGGTGGCCTTGCAGCGCGCGGCCCAGGCGGTGGCGTTGCTGGCCGGGCGTGATTTCGTCACCCCCGATGATGTTAAAGGCGTGGCGGCGGCGGTCATGGGCCACCGGCTGCTCACGCGTTCACCTGGCTTGGCCGCGGCGCAGGCCGCCGTGCAGGCCGTCATGGAGACTGTCCGGGTTCCGGTATAACCTATGCGCAATTTCAGTTGGCAGAAAATCATTCGCAGTTGGTGGGGCCGCTTGCTGGCCGGGGCCTTCATCGGCGCGCTGCTAGTCGCCTTCTCCGGCATCGACACGCCGGGCGCCTTCGTCGGCGGCATGCTCCTCGGCGCCATCGTGCTGTTCTTCCTCGGCCGCTGGGAATAGCGGCGGCGGCCTAGCTCCGGAGCTTGCGCGATGACACCCACACGCCGCGGTTGGGTCATCGCCGGCCTCGCCCTCGTCCTATACTTCTTCGCCAATCAAACCCAGGTCGGCTGGCTCTACGTCTTTTCGGCCCTGGCCGCCGCGCTGTGGCTCATCACCTGGGGGCTGCCGCGCCGCATGTTGGGCCGGCTGCGCCTCGAGCGCACCGTCAACGGTGAGGCCCTCACCCCCGACCTCAACCCCGCCGTCGGCGATCCCCTGCACCTCACGCTAAACGTCATCAACGACGGCTGGCTGCCGGCGCTCCAAGTCACCGGCACCGAAACCTGCGGCCCGGCCGCCGCCGCCGACCGCACCCAGCCGCTGTTCATGGCCGCCCTCGCCAGTGGGCGTACCGCCACGCTGGCCTACACCGTCACCTGCGCGCGGCGTGGCTGTTCCCGTTTGGGCCGGTGCCGCTCGCTACCCACGCCCCGTTTGGCTTGTGGTCGGCCAAGCGCGTCGCCCCGGTCGCCGGCCCCGAGGGCGTGCTGGTATTCCCCGAAACCCGCCCGCTGGCCCGCCTCGACCTGTTCGACGGGCAGCCCGCCGTCGAGACCAGCTTGGCCCGCGCCGGGCTGGGCGGCGAGTTCTTGGGCGTGCGCGAGTATCGCCCCGGCGACCCGCCGCGCCACGTACACTGGCGCACCACCGCCCGCGCCGGCCGCCTTATCGTCAAAGAGTTTGCCGAGGAGCAGCAGCCGGCCCTCACGCTGGCGCTCGATCTCTCGGCCCTGGCCCGCCTGGGCGGCGAGGACGACAACACGCTGGAGTTAGGCATCAAGCTGGCCGCCAGCCTGGCGCGCCACGCCTACGAGCGCGGCCTGCCGGTGCGCCTGCTCACCAACAGCCGCCAGTGGCCCGCGCCGCCGGGGCCGCTCAGCCAGTGGGCGCTGTTCAGTTACCTGGCCCGCGTCGAGGCCGGCGGCGCTGACGCGCTGGCTGATGCCCTGAGTCATGTGTCTGCCAGCACCTTTGTGGCCGCCGTGCTGCCCGCGCCCGACCCGGCCGTGGTCGCGCCGCTGGTCGGCTTGCAGCGGCGCGGGCTGGCGGTGCTGGCCGTGCTGGTTGACCCGCTGCCCTTCACCGGCGACGGCGCATTGGGCAAGGAGGTGCGGCGCGTGGCAGGCGAGTTGGCGGCGGGCGGCGTGGCCGTGCGCCTCATCGGGGCCGCACCCGATTGGGAACGCGTGCTGGTCAGTGGCGATGCCGTGCCGGCCCAGGCGGGGCGATGAAACGCAAAGCCCCCAAGCCCCCGCCGCCCGCCGAACGCTCCGGCCGCCTGCGCGCGTTGACCTTTGCCGCCGCGCTGCCGCCCATGCTGGCGCTTGGCGCGGTCAGCCTGATTTGGATACCGATTGTGTTGGGCGCGCTCGGCCTGGCCGCCGGGCACTACTACAGTTGGCGCGCCGCGCCCCGGCCCAAGGCCTCCGGCGCGGTGCGGCTGGGCGTGTTCGTGGCGCTCCACCTGGCGGTGCTGCTGATGTGCGCCCGCCTGTTCGCCGCCGGCGCGCTGCCCCAGGCCGAGTTCGCGCTCTTCGCCCAGGCCATCACCAGCTTCGACCTGCGCACCCGCCGCAACCTGTTTGCTTCGCTGGGCATGAGTTTGCTCACGCTGTATGTGGCCGCCACGCTGGCCCGCGATGCCACCTTCGGCCTGTTCGCGCTGGCCTACCTGGGCCTGGTGCTGGCGGTCTTCTACGCCGCCGAACTGGCCGATGGCGCGGCCCACGCCCGGCTGCGCTGGCCCGCCCCCACTGCGCCCGGGCCGATCGCTCCGGTGGCCGGCCGTCCCGCGCTGGCCCCGGCGCTCCTCTTCGCCGGCCTGCTGGCCGTCGCCACCGTGGCCGTGTTCGGCGTCACGCCGCACTTCGCCGCCCGGCCGGTCATTCCGCCCTTCTCGCTCGACCTGCCCATCCCGCGCGGCACCACCTCGCGCATCGTCAACCCGGCCATACCACTGGTGCAGATCAACGGCTGGTCCAACGCCACCGGCGACTACTACTATGGCTTCGATGCCCAGCTTGACCTGAGCTATCGCGGCGGCCTGAGCGACGCGGTGGTGATGTATGTGCGCTCGCCCGCCTGGAGCTATTGGCGCAGCCACAGCTACGACACCTACACCGGCAATGCCTGGCAGCAAAGCGACACCGCGCTGACCGAACTCGCGACCGGTGGGCGGGGCGTGTATTACGTCATCCCCAGCGACACGCAGGCCCAGGGCGAGGAGGTGGTGCAGACGTTTTATCTCGTGACCGACCAGCCCAACCTGGTGTTCGCCGCCTACCGCCCGCAGGAGGCCTACCTGAACACGGCCTCGCTGGCGCTCGACGCCGGCGATGGCCTGCGCGTGGGCGAGCCGATGCAGGCGGGCACCACCTACACCATCGTCTCGCGCCGCCCGAATTTCTCGGCCGACCTGCTGCGCACCGCCGGCGCCCCATTCCCGCCGGAGGTCGGTTCCGCCTATTTGCAATTGCCCGCCAACATTTCGCCGCGCGTACGTGAGTTTGCGCTGGCGCTGACGGCGGACGCGCCCACCGTGTACGACAAGGCCGTCGCCATCCGCGACTACTTGCTGACCATTCCCTACGAGCCATTCCCGCCGCCGCAGCCGCCCGGCAGCGAGACGGTGGACAACTTCCTGTTTGTCGACCAGCGCGGCGTGTGCGAGCAGTTCGCCACCGCGCACGCCGTTTTGCTCCGCAGCCTGGGCATCCCCACCCGCCTGGTGGCCGGCTACGGCGCGGGCGAGTACAGCAGCCTCTCGGGCTACTACACCGTGCACGCCAACGATGCCCACGCCTGGACTGAGGTCTACTTTCCTGGTTACGGCTGGGTGCCGTTCGACGCCACCCCCGGCTGGACGCCCTCGCCCTACACCGCGCCGGTGCAGCGCTGGCTGTTCTCCAGCAGCCTGCAAGGCCTGCCCGAACTGCCGTTCGGGGCGCTGGCCGCCGCCGGGCAAGCGCTGCTGGGCACCGCGCTGTGGCCGCTGCTGCTGGCCGCCGCCGTGCTGATGTTGGTAGGGGCATTCCTCCTGCTGCGGCGCGCCTGGCGTCAGCGCCCGCCGGCCCCGCTTGGGTATACCGCGCTCGACCCCGACCCACAGCGCCGCCGTATTCTGGCCGCCTACCGGGCCGGGCAGCAGCGCCTGCACCTGCGCCGCGCCGCCACCGAAACCCTGGGCGAGCTAGCCCGCCGCGTCGATCACCCCGCCTGGGACGAGGTGACCGCCGCCGCCGAGCAGGCCGCCTACCGCCCGCAGCCGCCCGCGCCGCCGCTGGCCGAGCGCATCTGGTCCCTTGTGCGCCGCATCAAGCGCGGCTAGGCGCGGCGGCGGCCAGAATCAAAACGGGGCCGGTCAGTGCGCCTGACCGGCCCCGTCGCACCTTTACAATCTATGAGCGTTAGCGCGCCGCCAGCGCTTCCACGCCCTCCGGCGTGCCGAGCGCCAGCGCCGTCACGCTCGGGTCAATGCGCTTGAACAGCGTGGTGAGCACGTCCTTCGCACCGACTTCCACAAAGGTTGTAATGCCCGCGCCGATCATGTAGCGGATCGTCTCGGTCCAGCGCACCGGCGAGGTGAGTTGGGCCGGCAGCTCCACCCGCAGATCGTTCGGGTCGCTCATCGGCGCGGCCGTCACATTAGCTACGATCTCGGGCAGGGGGCTGATGAACGGCACCGCCGCCAC
>JAYUUW010000494.1:0-6544 GCA_043754665.1 Anaerolineales bacterium
CGCGGCCCGCGATGGGCTGCGCCACTCCTTTTTGTTTGCTGCGTTCTGCCAGGGCGGCCACGGGGGGCCGACCCTACGGTCGCGAGGCGGACGGTCTAGTTCTCGAAGACCCAGCGCTCGCCGTCGCGCGCCCAGTCCACGATCTCGCCCAGCTGGAACCACAGGCCCAGCTCGTAGGTGGCTGTGGCGGCGCTGTCAGAGGCGTGGATCAAGTTGCGGCCGATGTCGATGCCGTAGTCGGCGCGGATGGTGCCGGGGGCGGCGGCGGTGGGGTTGGTAGCGCCTACCGTCTGGCGCACGGCCTCCACCACCTTCACGCCCTCCCAGGCCATGACCACCACCGGCGCCGAGGTGATGTACTTGATGAGCCCTTCGTAAAAGGGCTTGCCCTTGTGGACGGAGTAGTGCTGCTCGGCCAGGCTGGTCGCGACCGCCGCGAACTTCAGCGCCACGAGCCGCAGCCCGCGCCGCTCCAGCCGGCTGATGATGTCGCCGACGAGGCCGCGCTGCACGCCGTCGGGCTTGATGATGACGAGGGAACGTTCCAAAGCGAACCTCCAGAGAACTAAGCCACGGGTTTGAACAGCCGAATTTTACCAGACATTCCCCCAGCCCCAATAAAAACGGCGCGCCCTCACCGGGAGGGCGCGCCGCGTGCGGGTTAAGCCAGCGTTGGGCGCTACAGCCGGCTGAGCGCCTGGCGGTAGGCATCCAGCGCGTTGGGCAGCCGGTCGGCCTTGGCGTAGGCATCGCCCAGCAGGCGCAGCACCGGGGCTGGGGCTTGCTCGGCGTTGGCCAGCCCCTCCAACTCGCGGATGGTGTGGGTCAGGTCGGCGCCCTCCGCCACCTGCGGCGCGAGGCGCTCCAGGGCGGCGGCGTAGTCGGGCTGCACCACCTGCGGGCGCGGCGCGGCGGTCGGTGCAGCATGCGAGCGCACATACGGCGCGGCCGCGGCCGGTTCGGGCGGCGCGCTGTAAGCCGGTTCGGCCGGGGTCGGGACAGGCGCGGGCGCCACCGGCGCGGCCAGCGGGGCCGTGCGCGGCAGGTTGACCTTCGCGGCATCGTCGGCGGCCATGGCGTCCCGCCAGGCCCCCATGCGCTCTTCCACTTCGCGGCGGGCCGCCTCTTGCTGGGCGCGCTGTTCGGCAAAGCGCGTCTCGATCTCGCTCTCGCGGGCGCGGCGGGCGTTGGCCAGCCGCTCCGACAGGCGCGCGAGCTTGCCCAGGTCGGCGGTGCCGACGGGCGCGGGCGCTTCATCGTCGGGCGCGTCGTCCTGCGCCAGCGCCGCTTCCAGCTCGGGCGACAGCGGCGCGATGGCGGCGGTTTCCGGCTCGGCTTCTTCGGCCTCAGCTTGCTCGGCCACTAGCCAGGTGGGCGGGGTGATGGCCTCTACCGGCTCCGGCTCGACCACCGGCTCCGGCTCCAGCGCGGCCTCGGCGTCCGCCGCCGCCTGCGCGACCTCGGCCGCAATCCAGGCCGGGGTTTCGGCGGGGCGCTCGTCGGGCGCGGTCAGCAGTTCCTCAGGGTTGGCCCCTTGCTGTGCGGCCAGCCCTTCGAGCCAGCGCATGGCCTGGTCTTCATCCATGGCCGCCGCATCGGCGGGCGCGGCCTCGACCGACGCCGCGCTCACGGCATCGAGCGGCTCGGGCGTCAGTTCCTCGGCCGGCAGCCAGTCCGGCCGCACCGGCTCGGCGCTCGGCGCGTCCACGCTTTCAGGCTCGGCCGGCAGATCGGTGAAGGCGGCTTCGGCGGCGGCGGCGGTCGCTTGCTCGGCCACGATCCAGGCCGGGGTTTCGGCGGGGCGCTCTTCCGGCGCGGTCAGCAGTTCTTCGGGGTTGGCCCCCTGCCGCACGGCCAGGCTTTCGAGCCAGCGCAGCGCTTCATCCTCGTTCATCGCCTCGCTCGGCTCGGCCGGGGTTTCGGGCAGCGGCTCCAGTTCGGCCGCCGGCCGGGTCACGGCCCGCATCGGTCCGGTGTCGTCCAGATCGGCGGGCACCGGCCCGGCCAGTTCGGCCAGGCTCGGCTCGGCCAGGGTCGGTTCAAGCCCACTCGCCTCGGCCACCGCTTCCGCAGTGTCAAGCTCGGCGGCGGGCGTGGGGATGGCCTCGCGCAGCCAGGCGGGCAATTCGTCGTAAGGCGTCGGCTCGGCAATAGCCTCGTCGTCCTCATCGTCGGCGCTCACACTTACCGGCAGCTCAGCCACAGGTTCGGCCTGCGCGGCGGCAGCGAGCGCTTGCTCGGCCGCAATCCAGGCGGGGATTTCAGTGGGGCGCTCTTCCGGTGCGGTCAGCAATTCCTCCGGGTTGGCGCCTTGCTGCGCGGCCAGCCCTTCGAGCCAGCGCATGGCCTCGTCGGCGTCCATTGACTCAACGTCCGGTTCAGCCAGCCCGGCCTCAGCAGTGAGGGCAGGAACCTCAACCGCCAGCGCGGGTTCGGCCGGCACGGCCTCAGCCTCGGCCGGTGCGCTGCGCGGCTGGCGCGGCGCGGTATCGGCGAACGGATCAACCGGGTGCGCGGCTTCGACCTCGCTCAGCCACGACGCCAGTTCCGCGCCACTCGCCACGGGCGCTTCGGCCACCGGCTCAACCGGTTCCGGCTCAGGGGTCAGGGCGGAGGCTACGGCCAGCGCACCGGCCCCCGCCAGTGCGCCCGCGCCGCCAAGCGCTTCGGCTAGCCAGGACGGTGTTTCCGGCTCGGCCTCGGGTTCGGCGACCGGCGTCTCCGCCACGGCCTCGGTCAGCACGCTGGGCGGCGCTTCGGGCCGCAGCCAGTCGGGGATCTCATCGGCCGGCATGTCGGCCGGGATGGGCGGTTCCATCGTGCTAGGCGTAATGGAGTCGACGCCCGCCGCCGGTTCGAGCGCGCGCAGCCAATCGGGCAGTTCGTCGGATGGCGTGGCGGTCAGCGCGGCTTCGGCCGGCGCTGCCGTTTCGGCGCTCAGCGGCTCAAACGCATCCAGCCCGGCGGCGGGCTCCAGGGCGCGCAGCCAGTCGGGCATCTCCGTCGCTGGTGTGGCCGCGATCTCCGGCTCCGCCTCTGGTTCGGCAACGATGGCGTCCAGCGCCGCTACGGCCGGCAGTTCGACTTCGGCGGCGGGCTCCAGGGCGCGCAGCCAGTCGGGCATCTCGGCCGCAGGCGTGGCCGCGATCTCCGGCTCGGCTTCTGGTTCGGCAGAGATGGCGTCCAGCGCCGCTACGGCCGGCAGTTCGGCTTCGGCGGCGGGCTCCAAAGCGCGCAGCCAATCGGGCATCTCGGCCGCAGGCGTGGCCGCGATCTCGGCCTCGGCCTCGGCGACCGGCTCAGCCGCCACGCTTTCTAGCGCCGATTGTTCGGCTTCGGCGGCTTGCTCGGCCGCGATCCAGGCCGGCACTTCGGTCGGGCGGTCTTCGGGCGCGGTGAGCAATTCGTCGGCGTTGGCCCCCTGGCGCGCGGCCAGGCCTTCCAGCCAGCGCAGGGCTTCGGCCTCGTCCATCTCAGTCGCAGCGGCCTCAGCGGTTAGCGGCGCTTCGGCCGCAATCGGCTCGGCGGTGGCGACCGGCTCCGCTAGCAGCGGGCTGGCGGCAAAGGCGGGTTCAATCGGGTCTTGCCCGGCGTCCGGCTCCAGGGCGCGCAGCCAATCGGGCAGTTCTTCGGCGGGCGCAGCGGCCGGCGCGGGCGCTTCCAGGCTGGCGGCCTCGGCCACCGGCTCGGCGGCGGCTGACGCTTGCTCGGCCGCAATCCAGGCCGGCGTTTCGCTCGGGCGGTCTTCGGGCGCGGTCAGCAATTCGTCGGCATTCGCCCCCTGGCGCGCGGCCAGGCTTTCGAGCCAGCGCAGGGCCTCGTCGCCATCCAGGTCGGGCGCGGCCGAGGGCTCCAGCGCGGCCGGCTCGGCGTCGGCGGGCGGTGTGGCGGGCGTAGACGCGGCGGCGATGTCTTTCGCCGACAGCCAGCCCACAATCGTATCGGTCGGGCCGGGCACTTGCGCCTCGGCCCATGGCGGCAGGTCGGCCGGCGCGGCCTCGGGGGCGCTCGGCTCCACTTCAGCGGCCGGCTCGGCGTCGGCCGGGGGCATGGCGGGCGCAGCCCCGGCGGTGATGTCTTTGGCCGACAGCCAGCCCATAATCGTATCGGTCGGGCCGGGTACTTGCGCCTCGGCCCACGACGGCACCCCGGCGGGGGCGGCGTCGGGCGTGCTCGGTTCAACGTCAGCTTCCGGCCCCGGTGCGGCCGGCAACGGGATTTGGTCGGCGCTGCGGCCGGCCAGCCAGTTGGCGATGGTATCGCTCGGGCCAGGCTCGGCGGTTTCGGTCCAGGGGGGAATGTCCGGCGGCAGGTCGGCCGGCAGCAGGTCGGCGCTGGCGGGCTGCGCCGTCAGGCTGGCCAGCCAATCGAGCGTCTCATCCGTTTCGGGCGTGGTGTTGGCGGCGGGCGTGAGGGCCGCGGCTTCGGCGGCCAGTGTGGCCTGCGCTCCCACTGAGGCCTCCGGGTCGGGCGTCACCGGGGCCATGGCGCGCAGCCAATCGGGCAACTCGGCCGGGAGCACCAGATCAGGCTCCTGCGATTCAGACTCCACCGGGGTCTCATCCTCGCCTTGCAGCTCAAACGGCTGCTCGGCGCGGGCAATTGCTTCGGGCGAGGCGGGCTGTAGGAAGTCGGGCAGTTCCACGGGCGGCTTGCCGGTGGCGGGCGCGGTCGCTCCCACCGGGTCGGGCGGCGGCGCGTCGGCGGCCACGGCCCGCAGCCAATCGGGCACTTGGGGCGGGGCGGGCGGCTCGGCGCTGGCCGCCGGCAGGGCGCGCAGCCAATCGGGCACCGCGTCTTCTTCCGACGGGTGCTCAATCGCGGCGGCGGGCGGCAGTGCGACCGCGTCAACCGGCATCGTGCCGGCTTCGGCGGCGGGTCGCAGCCACGCAGGCATATCGTCGGCCAGCGCGGCCGGTTCCGGCTCAGAGGGCGCCAGGGCCGCCACCGCCGGGGCCATGGCGGTCAGCCAGGCCGGCAGGTCGGTGGCCGGCTCGGCGGCAGCTTCTGGCTCGGGCGCGGCCGGCGTTTCGGCCACGGCGCCGACTGGGGCTTCCACCTCGGCCGGCGCTTCAGCGGCGGCGGCCGGTTTCATCCAGACAGGCACGTCGGCGTCGGTCGGCGCGGCCCCGGCGTCGCGCAGCCAGGCCGGCACTTCATCGGCGAGGCTGGCGGCAGCGGGGGCGGCGGGCTTCAGCCACTCAGGGATGTCAGCGGCGGCCAGCGCCGGGGCTTCGGCTGTGCTGGCCTCTTTGAGCGCGCTCATCCATTCAGGCTCGGCGGCTTCGGCAGCGGCCATGGACCCTGGTTGCAGCCAGGCCGGCCCGCCCTCGGCCGGGCCGGCTATGGGCGCGCCCGGGACGATGGTGTCGGTGATGTCGGCGCTCACTGGCGCCACCGCCGGGGCCATGGCGGGCAGCGGCTCGGCCTCGGCGCGCAGCCAGGCGGGCAGCGCATCAATGTCAGCCTCTGGCTCGGGAATGGCGTCGGTGGCTTCTAGCGCGGCGCGGGCCTGCACCCATTCGGGCTGCGGCTCAACGGCCACCGGCATAGCGGCTTCGGCCTCAGGCGCGGCACGCATCCACGCCGGCAGCCCGTCGGCGTCAGCCTCGGCCTCAGCGGCGGCGGCGGCTTCGGCGGGCGGCGGCAGCGTGCGCATCCACTCGGGCAAATCGTCGTCGGTGCTGGCCGGCGGCGGTGGGGCGTCGCCCACGGGCAGCACGGCCTTGGCGACCACCGCCGCGCCCAACAGCCAGGCCGGCACCTCGTCCCCGGCGATGGGCGGCAGCGCGGCCGGCGGTTCGCCAGCGGCGGGCGCTGTGGCGTTGGCCTGCCCTAGTTCTGTTGGGGTTGCGGCTGGGGCGGCTTCGGCCGGCTCATCCATGGCGGAGCGCATCCACTCGGGCACGGCCTCGTCCGCGAGCGGCCCGGTGGCGGTCTTGAGCCAATCGGGCAAATCGGCGGCGCCGGCCGGGCCGGCGGGTTGGGCCGGCAGCGAGGTGGTGCCCAGGCCGATCTCGCGCAGCCAATCGGGCGCGGCGGTCGGTTCGGTGGGGGCGGGCGCTTGTGGCTGCAGCTCGCGCAGCCAGTCGGGCAGCTCGGCCGTGCCGGGTACGTTGGGCGTGGCGGCCGGCTCGGCGTCGGCCGTGGGGTTCATCCAGGCGGGCTGGGCCTCGGCCGGGCGCGCGGTGGGTTCCTCGAACTTGGCGCCGATGCTGGCCAGCCAGTCGGGCGAGCCGGTGTCTTCCATGCCGGGGGCGTATTCCAGCCGCTCGAGCATGATCTTGTTGGCCTCCACGCGGCGGCTGCCGGCGGCGTTGGGGTCGGCAAAGGCCTCATACGGGTCCAGCGCTTCGACGCGCTGGCGGTACACGCCGGCGTCGTCGGGGCGGCCCTGCGCGCGGAAGATGGCATAGAGAATGCGGTTGGCTTCCAGGCTGTAAGGCAGTTGCTGCAAGATGGCGGCGCAGGTTTGGGCCGCTTGGGCCGGTTGGTCGCTCTGGGCGTACACGCGGGCCAGCACAGTCTGCAGGTCAATCCGGTC
>JAYUUW010000495.1:0-4545 GCA_043754665.1 Anaerolineales bacterium
CCCCTCGACCCGCCCGCCATTCTACCGCAACCATCCTCCGACCTCCCACCTCCATTTGCCTTCATCGCCGCTCTGACCATAATACGCCCATGCCATTCCTTGACCTGTCCCTCTCCCAACTTCAGCAATACCAGCCCGACCGCACCGAACCGGCCGACTTCGACGCCTTCTGGGCGGCGACGCTGGCTGACGTGCGCACCCACCCGTTGGCCGCCACCTTCACCCCGTTCGAGGGCGGCTTTCACACCATTGACGCGTTCGATGTCACCTTTGCCGGTTACGGCGGCCAGCCCATCAAAGGCTGGCTGATGCTGCCGCGCCACCGCGCCGGGCCGCTGCCGTGCGTGGTCGAATACATCGGCTATGGCGGCGGGCGCGGCCTGCCCTACGACTGGCTTACCTGGTCGAGCCTTGGCTACGCCCACTTGGTGATGGACACACGCGGCCAAGGCAGCGCCGGGTTTCGCGGCGACACCCCCGACCCCGAGCCCGAAGGTAGCAACCCACACTTCGCCGGATTTATGACGCGCGGCATCCTTAACCCGCAGACCTACTATTACCGCCGCGTCTTCAGCGACGCCGTGCGCGCCGTCGAAGCGGCCCGCGCCCACCCCGCCATCGACGCGGCCCGCGTGGCGGTCACCGGCGGCAGCCAGGGCGGCGGCATCACGCTGGCCGTCGCCGGCCTCGCGCCCGGCCTGACCGCCGCCATGCCCGAAGTGCCGTTCCTGTGCCACTACCGCCATGCCACGCAGATCGTTGGCAGCTTCCCATACACTGAAATCTCGCGCTACCTCCAGGTGCACCGCACCAAGGTCGAGACGGTCTTTAACACCCTCAGCTACTTCGATGGCGTCAACCTCGCGGCCCGCGCCTCCGCCCCGGCGCTGTTCTCCGTCGGGCTGATGGATGAAGTCTGCCCGCCCTCCACCGTCTACGCCGCCTACAACCACTACGCCGGCCCGAAAGACATGGTCGCCTGGGAGTACAACCTGCACGACGGCGGCGGCAGCGATCAGTTGATGCGCAAGGCCGCCTTCCTGCGGGAGCGCTCGTCGGCCGCCTAGCGCGGCGGGCGGTTGTGCGGCGGCTTACTGATCGGCGCCACCTGTATGCGGATTCTATTGGTGTCGGACTACGCGACGCTCACCGGCGGCGCAGAAATCTCGTTGGATTGGATTCGGACCGCCCTGCGCGCCCGGGGCCACACCGTGCTTTGGTTCAGCACCACCGCACGGCCCAGCGCCGGCCCCTCGCTGGCCGACGCCGCCGGGCGCGGCACCACCTCCGCCGCCCGCACCCTGCTGCAAAGCGCCAACCCGTGGGCGGCGGCGGCCCTGCGCCGCGTGCTGGCCGATTTTCAGCCCGACGTGGTGCACGTCAAAGTCTTTCTCACCCAACTCTCGCCCCTCATCTTGCCGGTGCTGCGCGGCTGGCCCAGCCTGTACCATGCCGCCTGGTATCGCGTCGTGTGCCCGCTCGGCACCAAGCGCCTGCCTAATGGCGCGGCCTGCCACCACCCCTGGGGCCGCGCCTGTTTGGCCGAAGGCTGCCTGCCGCTGCACGACTGGCTGCCGCTCGAAGTGCAGCGGGCGCTGCTGCGGCGCTGGCGCGGCGTGATTGGCGCGGTGATTGCCAACAGCGATACCACCCGCCGCCAGCTTGTCGCCGGCGGCTGGCCGGTGACGGCCGTGATCCCCAATGGCACCCCGGCGCGGCCCGCGCGCCCGCCGCTCAGCGGCCCGCCCCTGGTGGCCTGCTCCGGCCGGCTGGTGCCCGAGAAGGGCGTCGAGGTGCTGCTGCGCGCCTTCGCGCGGGTGCACGCCGCGCTGCCGGCCGCCCGCCTGGTGGTGGTGGGAGATGGTCCGCAGCGGCCCGTGCTCGCCGCTTTGGCCGCTCAGTTGGGCGTGAGCGCGGCCGTCACCTTTACCGGCTATGTGCCGCCCGACCAGATCGAACCGCACGTGGCGCGCGCCTGGGTGCAGGCGGTGCCCTCGGTCTGGGCCGAGCCGTTCGGCATGGTCGCCATCGAGGCCATGATGCGCGGCACAGCGGTCGTTGCCAGCCGCAGCGGCGGCCTGGCCGAGATTGTGCGCGACGGCCAGACGGGCCGCCTGGTGGCCCCCGGCGCGGTGGCCGCCTGGGCCGAGGCCCTGCTGGCGCTGCTGCAAAACCCCGCCCTGGCCGAACGCTGGGGTGCGGCCGGCCGCGCGCTGGCCCTGGCCGAGTATTCCATGGACCGGCAAGTAGATGGCCTGCTCCCGCTCTATCACGCGCTCGCCGCCGGCCGGCAGCCTGCCTATCCTCCGCCGCCCGCCACCCGTGAATCGGTGCGGCCGTGACCCCTGCCCCCGCGCCGGCCCCGCTGGTGATTCTCGGCCTTGATGGCGGCGGCCCGCGGCCCGCGCTGCCGGCGGTGCGCCGCGCCGGGCTGGGGGTGACATGAACGTCGGTCTCATCGGCTGCGGCCGGATCGCCCAACTCGTTCACCTGCAGCTGCTCCAGCGCCTGCCGGGCGTTACCCTGGCCGCGCTGGCCGAGGCCGACCCCGCCCGCCGCGCCGAGGCCGCTCACCGCGCCCCGCAGGCCCGACCGTTTGAAGACGGCGCGGCGCTCATCGCCTCCGGCGCGGTGGAGGCCGTGGTCATCTGCCTGCCCTCGCACCTGCACGCCGCCGCCGCCGAGGCCGCCCTGGCCGCCGGCCGGCATGTCTATTTAGAGAAGCCGCTGGCCTCCACCCTGGCCGATGGGCAGCGCGTGGTGGCCGCCTGGCGCGCCGCCGGCCGCGTGGGTATGGTGGGCTACAACTACCGCTTCCACGCCCTCTACCAGGCGCTGCGGCGCGAGGTGCAGTCCGGCGCGCTCGGCCCGCTGATCGCCGCTCGCACCCAGTTTTCCACGCCAGCGCGCACTCTGCCCGCCTGGAAGCAGCAGCGGGCCACCGGGGGCGGGGTGCTGCTCGACCTGGGCTCGCATCACCTCGATCTTGTGCGCTACCTGTTCGCGCAGGAGGTCACGGCGGTCAGCGCGTCCATCCGCTCCACCCACACCGCCGACGACAACGCCCTGCTTCACCTGCGCCTCGCTGATGGCGTCGAAGTCCAATCGCTGTTCTCGTTCACCGCCGGCGACGCCGACCGGGTAGAAGTCTACGGTGAGGCCGGGCAGGCGGTGGTTGACCGTTACCGCTCGTGGAACGTGGAGCGCCTGCTGCCGGTCGGCGGCGCGGCGCGGCTGCGGCAGTGGGCGCAGACGGGTGGGGCGCTCCTGCGCAGTCCCTATCTGCGCCACAAGCTCACCGGCTCACGCCAAGAGCCATCGTACGCGGCGGCCCTGACGCATTTCATCGCCGCTGTACGGGGCGAAACCGCCGCCGCGCCCGACTTCGCGGACGGCCTGCGCACGCTCGAAGTGATCGACGCCGCTGAAACCTCCGCCCGCACCAGGGCCGTAGTGGCTGTGCCGGTGACCGCCTGATGGACCGCCCGCTCGCCCTATCTGTCATCCTCGTCACGGTCGATACGTACGCCTCGCTCCGGCGCGTGATCGCGGCCTTCCGCGCCCAGACGCTGTGCCAGGCGCTGGAACTCGTTATCGTTACGCCCTTGGCCGCCGCGCTCGCCCCCGACGAGGAGATGCTCGCCGCTTTTGGCGCATGGCAGGTCGTGGAGACCGGGCCGATCACCGCCGTGGCCGCCGCCCGCGCGGCCGGCGTGCAGCACTGCCGCGCGCCCGTCATTGCTTTTGGCGAGGACCACTGCTTCCCGGCGCCCGATTGGGCCGCTGCCCTCATCGACGCGCACCGCCAACCGTGGGCGGCGGTAGGCCCGGCCTTTGACAACGCCAACCCCACACGGAAGCTCAGTTGGGCCAACCTGTTCATGGAGTATGGGGCGTACCTTGTGCCCGTGGCCGCCGGCGCTAGCCTCGACCTGCCGGGCCACAACAGTTCCTACAAGCGCGAGGTGCTGCTGGCCTACGGCGACCGCCTGGAAGCCGTCATGGAAGCCGAGACCGTGCTGCATGCCGATCTGCGGGCGCAGGGCTTGCAGTTGTTTCTCAACCCGGCCGCGCGGGTCTATCATGCCAACATGACCCAGCTTGGCTCCGCGCTCGAAACGGCCCATGTCTACGGCCGCCTGTTTGCCGCCGCCCGCGCGCGCGGCTGGCCGCTTGGCCGCCGCCTGCTCTACATCGCCGGCGCGCCGCTCATCCCCTTCGTGCGTCTGCGTCGCGCCCTGGCCGAGGTAGCCCGCACCGGCCGTCAACGCGCCCTGCTGCCCGGCTTGATCGCCCCCTTGCTGCTGCTGCTCTTGTCCAATGGCCTCGGCGAGTTCCTGGGCTATGCCTTCGGCGAGGGCGCCACGCGCCAGGCCATCCTGCGTTTAGAATTGCGCCGCGAAGACTACTTAGCGCCGGGCGACAAACTGCTGGACCAATGGATCTAAAGCCCTCCATCAGCCGGCAGTTGTTCGGCGGCACGCTGCAAGTGTTTCTGGCCGAGGCGCTGGTCGTCCCCACCGGCTTCCTCACCACCGCCTTGCT
>JAYUUW010000496.1:0-2260 GCA_043754665.1 Anaerolineales bacterium
GAGGCCAAAGACATTCGCAAGGCCTATGGCGACCGCCTGGTGATCGACAGCCTGAACCTCGATGTGCCGCCCGGCAGTATCGTTGGCGTCATCGGCCCCAACGGCGCGGGCAAGACCACCATGCTCAAGCTCATCGCCGGCCTCGAGCAGGCCGATAGCGGCAAGCTGCGACTGGGCGAGACCGTCAAGCTGGCTTACGTCGAGCAGATGCGCGACTCGCTCGACGGCGAGAAGTCGGTCTGGGAGGAGATTTCCGGCGGCGCTGATAATCTCGTCCTCGGCCCGCGCAAAATGAACTCCCGCGCCTACGTCGCCAGCTTCAACTTCCTCGGCACCGACCAGCAAAAGAAAGTGGGCACGCTGTCCGGCGGCGAGCGCAACCGCGTGCTGCTGGCCAAGATGCTCAAAGAAGGCGCGAACGTTCTGCTGCTCGACGAACCGACCAACGACCTCGATGTGAACACCCTGCGCGCCCTCGAAGAAGCGCTGGAAGAGTTCGCCGGGTGCGCCGTCGTCGTCAGCCACGACCGCTGGTTTCTCGACCGCATCGCCACGCACATCCTCGCCTTTGAGGAGGATGGCTCGGTCACCTGGCACTTGGGCAACTTCAGCGATTACGAGGCCGAGCGCCGCAAGCTCCTCGGCCAGGCCGCCGACACGCCGCATCGCATCAAGTATCGCAGCCTGACGCGCTAGGGCGGGGCGCTGCTCTCACTCGGACTTTTTCTCTTGCTTTCTACTTTCCTGCCGGAGATGCACCCCGGCGGGTGCCGCGTATAGTAAAAAGCCCCGAAAAATCGGGGCCAGCGTCTAGCTTGCATAGTTTGAGTTACGCGCTAAAATACTGGGACAACGTGAAGTCGTTCTGTATCGGCGAGGCGCGCCAAGGAACCTTCAACCGGTACGACGTTCTCGTCTCCCGCGGGAGGAGCCAACATCACATGAAGACTTACAGCAAGCCGACCCTGAAGAAGCACGCTTCCCTGAAGCAAGTCACCTTCAGCAGCCACTAAGCACCACGGCTGCCAGCGCACGACCGGTTAGGCAGCGCAACCTGCCCGACCTGCACCAGAACCACTGCTTGACGTCTTGACCCTGGCGCGCCTCTCGGATACAGAACGTAAACACACTGACGGGCCGGCAACGGCCCGGCTTTGTTTAATCAGCCGGCCGCCTCAATCTTATTGCGACTATTTGCAATAGACTAATTATAGCATGACATACTTGGTTTGCAAGTGGCGGTTGGCGTGAGCGCGGTCGAGTTGCTCGTCGCCGCGCTCCGCGCTGACGCCGCCCCCGCCCCCGCCGCCTGGTTCGCCCAGGCCGAAGCCGCCGCCCTCGATTGGGACGACCTGGCCATCACCGCCCTGGCCCTGGGCCTCGCCCCGCTACTGCATGCCCAATTGGAGGGGTGGGGCCGGGCGCTGCCGCACGCCCCGGCCCAGGCCAAGCTGGCCTTCGCCCGCCAGATCGAGACCACGCGGCACACCGCCCGCCAGGCGCAACTGGCCGAGGCGCTGGCCGCGCTGCCGGTCACGCCCATCGTGCTCAAGGGTGCCTTCCTGGCCGAGTGCGTCTACCCCGCCCCCGGCCTGCGCCCCATGAACGACATCGATCTGCTGTTCCCGCCCGAGGCGCTCCCGGCGGTCACCGCCGCGCTGGCTGCCCTCGGCTACGGCGGCAAAGAGAAGTCGGCCGAGGTCGGCCCCGGCATCACCAAGCACACCAGCACCTTCAAGCGCGCCGACGGCCCGGCCGCCACGCCCAACCCCTACCTCTCGGCCCGGGGCGGCCACATGCTCGAGCCGCACCGCTCGCTGGAAGAGTCCTGGTTTGGCTTGCGCTGCGACCTGACCCCCGGCATGTGGGCGCGCAGCGTGCCGGTTACGCTCGCCGGCCAACCGGCCCGCGCCCTCGCGCCCGCCGACGCGCTGCTGCATCTGGCCGTGCACCTCACCTTTCACCTGATCCAAGGTTCGCCGTCGTTCGTGCAGTTGGCCGACATCAACACCTACGTGCAGCGCGTCCCCGTGCCGTGGGATGATCTGCTGGCCCGCGCCAGCGCCCTGCGCGCCTGCGGCTTCGTCTACGCTGGGCTGCGCCTGGGGCAGCAGGTGTTCGGCGCGCCGGTGCCGCCCGCCGTGCTAGCCGCCCTGGCCGCCGCCAGCCCCGCCAGCGTGCGCCGCGCCGCCGAGGCACTCTCACTGGCCCAGGTCATGCGCCGCACGCAGCAGGCCCCGCTGCGCACGCTCAGCCAGCG
>JAYUUW010000497.1:0-3033 GCA_043754665.1 Anaerolineales bacterium
GGTGATGAGCGCGCCTAGCCAGTGGGTGTAGTCGATGACCTCGGCGCCGGCGATGCCGGGGAAGAAGTATTTGTTGCCGCCGCTGAAGCCGGCGATCTCGTGCGGGAAGACCGGGCCGCAGATGAGCAGGTGGTCGTAATCGAGGATGAGGCGATTGATGGTGATGGGCACGTCGGCGTGCAGCAGGCCGCCGCTGAGCACATCCATCTCGGCGGCGGAGATGGCGCCGAGGGTGATGAGCGCGGCGGGGTCTTGCCAGGCGTGGTTGAACAGGCGCACGGTGGGATAATCGGCGGCCTTTTGGGCGGGGGTGAGGCCGACGAGGCGCAGCAGTTCGGCGTCGGTGAGCGGCGGGTGGGTGCCGAGGGCCACGAGCACATCGGCGGCGGCCACGCGCGGCAGCAGGTGGGCCAGCATGTGCCGGAAGAACAGGGGCAGCGGCATGGTGCGCGTGAGGTCGGGGACGATGAGCAGCACGCGCCGGCCGTCGAGCGGCAGCGGGCCAAGGCCGGATTCGATGAGGCCGGCGATTTCGGTTTCGGTGAGCAGGCGGTCGGTTTGCCCGCGGCCGACAACGGCGGCGAGGGTCGGGGGCGCGGCTAGGTCAATGGTCATGGAGGGGCCTCACGATTGGCCGTCGAAAGCGGCGAGGCCGCACAGAATGGCGTAGTTTAGCACAACGGCCCCAGCGCGGGACAAAAAGCCGCCCCAGGCACGGCAATGTGCCTGGGGCGGCAAGGCTAGACAGTTGCGAACGGCGGCTGAGCCGCGCGCCTCACACGTTACGGCAGGAAGTTGGCCAGCCAGTTCAGGTCGTCGGCCCGGTCCACCCGGTAGACGCCGCCGGTGCCGGCGCAATTGCCGTTGATGCCGAAGGAAGTGACCCCACCGACCACGTTCGAGTTGCCAATGAAATTCGGCCCACCCGAGTCACCGAAGCAGGTGCCGCCGGTGTTGGCGTTATTCGACAGCAGCAGCGAGCCGGCGCCCGTGAACCCGGTGTTGATCTGGATCAGGTGCGGAGTCGCCACCATACGGACCTTGACGTTGTGTTCCTTCCACGCTGCGGCATCCGGAAAAGCCTGCTGCAAGCCATAGCCGACCGCCGTGAAAGTCACATTCTGCTGGCCGCGTCTGGTCTTCAGGGCATCCAACTGATTCAGCGCTGGCAGTGCGCCGTACTGCGCCATGATGATCGGAGTATCGAGGACCACGACGCCCAGATCATACAGATAGAAGGCGTTGGGGTTGAATTGCGGGTGCGTGTAAGGCATCCCGCCCACGTCACCGACGAACGGGTAGCCGTTGGCCGGGGCGCCGCTCTGAACATCAGTATCGAACCAAATCTCAACGTGGGCCGCGGGCGCTTCCGTGCAGTGGCCGGCGGTCAGGAACACCGTGGGCGACATCAGGGTGCCACTGCAACGCCACATGGGGTTGCCATCGGCGTCCTGCGCCACCATCAGGCCGACGTAGGGATGGCCGTTGCCATCTGGGGTGCCATCCGAAATGGCTGCCACGGGGTTGACCGCCAGCAGCAAGATCGCAACGAGCGCCAGGGACGAAACGAGCTTGAAGCGCATGGTGGTGTTCTCCTGTTGAGGCAAGGAAGCAATAGGCTGACAAAAGCGCGAAGCAACTGGCACGACTTTGTGACCAGCAAGCCGACTCTATCGAAATCAACCGGGCAAGTCAAGCCGAAAGCGAGACAATTGGCCAAGTCTAACGAAACAATAACGACCGCAAGCACGGCCAGGAGGTGTGGCTTGAAAAGCTAGGGGGCGGCGCGGCTTCCCACTTCTCACATCCCCATCCGACCTCTGACCTCCAACCTCCGACCTCTACTCCGCGCCGGCGCCGCGGACTTTGGGCTTGACCTTCTCGCCGGGGGTGGTGTTGACCCAGCGCGACTGGCGGGAGGTGTCATTGAGGTCGACGAATTGGCGGTCGTGCAGCGTGCGGTAGAGGCCGCCCAGGCGCACCAGTTCGTCGTGCTTACCCATCTCGACGATCCGGCCGCCGCTGACCACACAGATGAGGTCGGCGTTCTGGATGGTGCTGAGGCGGTGGGCGATGACGACGGTGGTGCGGCCGGTGAGCAGGCGCTCCAGCGCTTGCTGGATGAGGGCCTCGGTCACGGTGTCCACATGGGCGGTGGCCTCGTCGAGGATGAGGATGCGCGGGTCGGCCAGCACGGCGCGGGCAATGCACAGCAACTGGCGCTGGCCCAGCGAGACGTTCGCGCCGCCTTCGAGAATGGCCGTGTCGTAGCCCTGCGGCAGGTTGAGGATGAACTCGTGGGCGTTGGCGGTCTGCGCGGCGGCCATCACCTGCTCCATGGTGGCGGCGGGGTGGGCGAAGCGCAGGTTCTCGGTCACCGTGCCGGCGAAGAGGAACGAATCCTGCGAGACCACGCCGGTCTGGCGGCGGAGTGAGAGCTGCTGCACGGTGCGGATGTCAATGCCGTCAATGCGCACCGCGCCTTCGGTGACATCGTAGAGCCGCAGGATGAGGCTGGCGATGGAGGTCTTGCCCGCGCCGGTCGGGCCGACCAGCGCCACGATGCTGCCGGGCGCGATGTCCAAATTGACCTCATGCAGCACGGTGGGCGCGTTGGGGCGGTAGGCGAAGCTGACATGGTCAAATGTGATGCGGCCAGCCACGCGCGGCATCTCACCGGCGCCGGGCTGATCGACCACCACGGGCTTGGTCTCCAGCAGGCGCACCACCTGTTCGCCGCCGGCCATGGCCGATTGCAGCGTGGTTTGGAGCTGGCTCAACTCTTGAATGGGCTGGAAGAAGCGGCCGACGTAGGCCAGAAAAGCGACCAGCACGCCGAGCGTCAGTTGGCCGCCGACGAGCGCCTGCCCGCCGAACCACAGCACAATACCGGTCGCCAGCACGCCCAGGAATTCGACCGAGGGCAGGAAGACAAACGACAGCGACATGGCGTCGATGGTGGCGTGGCGGTTGGCGTTGTTGACGCGCTCGAAGCGGGCGCGGGAGACATCTTCTTGGGCGAAGGCCTGAATG
>JAYUUW010000498.1:0-5976 GCA_043754665.1 Anaerolineales bacterium
GCCACCGCTTCCTGGTTACCGGCGATGGCGGCGTCGGCATGACGCAGCACGGTCCGCTCGAAGGCGCTGAAGGGCCAGGGATACTCGCGGCGCAAGTTCTGCCAAGTGAAGAACAGCGTTTTGGCCCCGGCGCGGCGGGCCAGCCGTTGGGCGTGCCAGGTGGCGAAGTTGTACGGCTCTTCATCGATGTGCACCAGATCGGGCTGGACTTGCGCGATCAGGCGGGCGAGGCGCGGATAGTAGTGCAGATGAAAGTGGCCGTTGAAGCGCAGCGGCTCGACCACCAGTTGGTAGCCGGTGGTGTAGGCCCGCTCGAGCACGGTGAGGCCGCGCTCGTCGCGCCAGGCGGGCGGCACGGCCACGGTCAGCGCCAGGCCAGGGCACGCCGCCATGGCCTCCAGCTTGCGCTGGTAGGCCCCCACCACGCACGCCTTAGAAATCAGCAACACCCGCATTGCGGCGCAGTATAAACCATGTTGTTGGCGGCCCAGGGGTATAATCGCGCCAGGCGGCCCTTGGGAGACACAGCATGCCCAGCAAACTCTGCCCGCACTCACTGAACGCGCACGGCGATGTCCGTACGATGGTCGAAGCCGGCAGCCCGGCCGTGAAGCTGGTGGGGTTCTTGGGGCTGTCAACCGAGCTGCGCGCCACCCACCCCAACCTGCTACTGATCGGCCGGGTGTTCGAGCCGTACGATGCCAACGCCGCCGCCAGAAGCGGGGCAGCGGCCACGGCCGAGGCGCTGGCCTGGGTGACGCGGCAGGCCGAGACCTACCGGCTGAACCCCGCCATCGACGCCTGGGAAGGGCCCAACGAGCCGGTGTTCGGCATGGCCGACGACCCGGCCAACGGGCAGGCGCTGGCCTGGTACGCCGCCTTTGAGATCGAGCGGCTGCGGCTGTTGGCCGACTTGGGGCTGCGCGGCGTGATCGGCAACTTTGCCACCGGCAACCCCGACCTGCCGCTGTGGCCGGCATTTCTGCCGGCGGTGGCGGCGGCGAAGGAGTTTCGGGGCTACCTGGGGCTGCACGAATACTCGTCGCCGTGGATGTGGTGGCTGACCGGCAACTATCAGACCGGCAACTGCGACCACCGGCCGGACTTCGCGGGCGAGGGCGACACCGGTTTCGTGACGCTGCGCTACCGCAAGGTCTACCGGACGTTCTTCGAGCCGCAGGGGCTGGGCGATGTGCCGCTGCTGATTACCGAGTGCGGGCTAGACAGCATTGGCGCGGTGTGCCCCGGCCAGACCAGCGGCCCGTGGAAAAACCACTTTGACTTTTGGAACCGGCACGACGGCGCGGCCGACCCGATTGACTACTGGCGCGGCCCGGAGCGCGACCCGGAGCGCTATTACGCTGAGCAACTGGCCTGGTATGACCAGCAGCTACAACAGGACCCGTATGTGGTGGGCGCGACGATCTTTACGGTGGGCAATTTGGGCAGTTGGGATAGGTTCGACATCGCGGAGACGCGGGTGCTGCGCCACATGGTGGACTATATGCGGCGCGTGCGGGACGTGCCGGCCGTGACGCCAACACGACGTGGGCCGGAACCGGCCACGCCCGCCGCGCCCAGCCTGCTGTTCAACAGCCGCTTTGTCAAAGGCACGGTGACCTTCGCGGACGAGACGCGTGAGCTGGCCGTGCCGACCGGCTGGGCGCTCGATTACCGCGATGCGGCCGCGCCGCTGCTGCCCGGCCAAACCATGCCCTTCGGCCACCCAGTGACGGCCCTGCTCAACCGCGCCGAGGTGGCGACGGCCGACCAGGCGCGCTTGTTCGCGCACGGCCCGTTTTGCTGGAAAGTGGCCGGCCCGAGCGCGCCACTGTGGGTGCGGCTATTGCAGCAGGTGGCAGGGCTGCAAACCGGCCAGCGCTACCGGCTGGAGGCGCTGCTGCTGCGCGACCCCGGCACACCGGGCGACAAGGGCGCGGCCCGCCTGGTGGCCGAGAGCGCCGGCCAAACTTTTGACGGCGGCTGGCAGGCGAATGCGAACCTGCCGGCCAACCGCTTTACCCGGCTGACGCTCGACTTCGCCGCCCCCGGCCCCGACGTGCTGCTGGCGCTGGAAATGCGCCTGGTGGCCGCGCCCGCTGAGGCCGCGTTTTATGTGGTCGAGGTGCGGCTGGCCCCCGCCGCCTAAGGCCCGCCGCCCCAGTGACCGCCCTACCCTACCCGGCCGGCGCGCGGCAGCCAAGCCGACGCCTGACGCTGGCGCTGCTGCTGCTGATTACCCTGGCGGGCGCGGCGCTGCGGTTCTATCAACTCGGCGCGACGCCGCACGGGCTGTATCAGGACGAAGCGTTCAACGGGCTAGACGCGCTGAACGTCATCGCCGGGGACCGGCCGCTGTACTTTCCGGCCAACAACGGGCGCGAGCCGTTCTACATCTACCTGGTGAGCGTGAGCGTGGCCGTGCTGGGCCGCACCCCGCTGGCCGAGCGGCTGCCGGCGGCGGTGCTGGGCACGCTGCTGATCCCGGCGGTGTTCGCGCTGGGGGCCACGGTCTATCAGCGGCGGCTGGGGCTGTGGGCGGCGGCGGTGGTGGCCTGCACCTTCTGGCCGGTAGCGCTGAGCCGGATTGGGCTGCGGGCCGGGGCGCTGCCACTGCTGGCGGCGCTGGCGCTGGCGTGCGCGGCCTGGGGGCTGCGGTGCGACCAAAAAGGCGGTCGCCAATGCGGGCTGAGATGGCTGGCGCTGGGCGGGGTTTTGTATGGCCTAACCTTCTATACCTACTTAGCCTCCCGATTTACCCCGGTACTGCTCCTATGTTTCGGAATTTTCTGGTATAGTGCCAACCGGTCAACTTTTCCGAATAGCCGCCAGATTGCGGTGTTTTTGCTGGCCGCCGCCCTGGCGGTGACACCGTTGGCGCTGTCCGCCGCGCAACAGCCTGAAATCCTGCTGGGCCGGGTGGGACAAGTATCCGTCCTCAATCCGGCCATCAACGGCGGCAACCTATTCGGAACGCTCTTTAATAACAGCCTGGCGGCGCTGGGGATGTTCAACTGGCGCGGCGACGACATTGCCCGGCACAACCTGCCCGGACGCCCGGTGTTCGACTGGGCGCTGGGGCTGGCCTTCCTGCTGGGCGTGGGGGTGGCGGCCAAGCAAGCGCTGACGCAGCGCCGGGCGGCGGCGGCCCTGCCGCTGCTGTGGGTGGCGGTGATGCTGCTGCCGACGATCTTGGCCGAGGACACGCCGCACTTTCTGCGGGCGGTGGGGGTGTGGCCGGGGCTGGCGCTGCTGCCGGCGCTGGGGCTCGACACGGCCTGGACGGCGCGCCTGCGCTGGCCGGGGCTGGGGCGCACGGCGGCGCTGCTGGCGGTGGCTGTGGGGCTGACGCTGACGACGCGGGACTACTTCTTCCGCTACGCCCCGGACCCGGACACCGGCTACTTGTTTCAGGCGGCGACGACGGAACTGGCGGAGCAAACGAACGTCTACGTAGCAGGCGACCCGGCCCGCACGGTGGTGATTGACCGCCGCTATTGGGACTCGTTCGCGGCGGTGCGCTTTTTGCTGGAACCGAGCGACCGGGTGCAGTGGTACAACGAGGGCGAGACGCCCGCGCCGAGGGCCGCGCCGATGCGGCTGGTGGCCTGGCCCTATGTG
The DNA here is from genome assembly GCA_043754665.1 of Anaerolineales bacterium. Taxonomy (GTDB): domain Bacteria; phylum Chloroflexota; class Anaerolineae; order Anaerolineales; family UBA6663; genus JADZEK01. The sequence goes on from JAYUUW010000498.1 coordinate 3,622, forward strand.
GGGCTGGAGGGAGCGCTGAATGCGCTGCCGGCGGAGGCGCTGATCACGGTGACGCCGAGCGCGCTGCACCGCGATGACTTACAGCCGACGGCCTATGCGCTCTACGCGCAGTATGACGCGGAGCGCTGCCCGCCAGACTTGTGCGGCGGCGCGGCGCTGGCCGAGTTTGCGAACGGCGTGCGGCTGATGGCGGCCGAGACGGCCAGCGTGGTTGGGGAGCAAACGCTGACGATCACGCTGACCCTGACCTGGCAGGCGGCGACGCCGCTGACCGGGCCGGTGCAGGTGTTTGCCCAGGCCGGGGAGACGAACGCGCAGGCAGATGGCCCGCTAGGCACCACGTTGTACCCCAGCCAGTTCTGGAAAGCGGGGGCGGTGGTGCGCGAGCAGCGGGTGTTGGTCATACCATTAAGTGAAGCCCAGTCCCCCCTACGCTTGCGGGTGGGATTGTATGATCTGGAAACCCTGGCCCGCGTGCCACGCGTGGATCAAGCCAGCGACTTTGTGGAAATCAGCCCAAGAGGAGAGTAGTCACCATGAAAGCTATCGTTCGCTCGGGATTATTGCTGGTGCTCATGCTAACGCTGGCCTGGCCGGCGGGCGGGGCGGCGGCCGCGCCGGCGGTGGACGGCCCCAACCTGCTGAAGAACCCCGGTTTTGAAAGCCCGTATGGCAAGCAGTGCTGCCAGACGGACCTGAGCAAGTATTTTCCGAACACTCCGATTGACGAAGTGCAGGTGGCGCAAGGCTGGTTTGGCTGGTGGCTGCAGCCCGACTCAGACCCGCAGCACCCCGGCGCGTGCACCGGCTGCACGGCCTGGCACCGGCCGGAATGGCGCGAGGCCAACTGCGGCGCGGTGTGCGCCAACCGCATTCACAGCGGCAACAACGCGCAGAAGTACTTCACGTTCTTCAGCGTGCACGACGCCGGCATGTACCAGCAGGTGAGCGGCCTGACGGCGGGCCAACTGGTGCGCTTCAGCGTCTACATGCAGGGCTGGTCGGTTGACACCGACTATGGCACCTCGGCCGGGCAGGGCACGATGGGCATGCGGGTGGGCATTGACCCGTTCGGCGGCACCAACGCCTTCAGCGCCAACGTGATTTGGACGGCCGTGAACGACACCTACGATGTGTTCGGGCTGTACTCCATCGAAGCCGTGGCCAAGGGCGGCACGGTGACGGTGTTCACCCGCTCGGCCCCGACCTACGGCTTGCAGCACAACGACGTCTACATTGACGACGCCAGCCTGGTGGTGGTGGGCGGCGGCGGCGGCAGCACCACGCCCCCGAACAACAACCCGGCGCCGGCGGCCACCGCGGCCCCGACCCAGGTGACGGGCCTCCGCTACACGGTGGTGGCGGGCGACAACTACTACCGCATTGCGCGGCGCTTTGGCGTGACGGTGCCGGCCCTGTTGGCCGCGAATAACGTCACCAACCCGAATTTGCTGTATATCGGCACGGTGCTGGTCATCCCCGGCGTCAGCGGCCCGAGCGCGACGGCGGTGCCGACGCAGAACAATACGCCGCCGGCCGATGCGATCCGCTACACCGTGGTGGCGGGTGACAATCTCTACCGGCTGGCGGTGCGCTTCAACACCACCGTGGCCCGCATTAAGCAGTTGAACGGCCTGGTGGCCGACATCATCTACATCGGACAGGTACTCATCATCGCGCCGTAAGTGACGGCGTCAGCGTTATTGGTATCGGCCCAGAGGACTCTCGTATGAAGGTATATCCTGCCCTCCGCTCATTCGTCTTGATCGCCGCGCTGCTGGCGGCCGTGACCGTCGGCGCCGCGCCCAGCCGCGTGCTGGCGGCGCCGCCGGCCCAAGCCAACCTGGTGACGAACGGCGGCATGGAGTCCTTTGGGTCGAACGGCCTGGCCACCGGCTGGGAGCCGTGGTGGGAGACCATCCCCAACCCCGACAACGGCAACCTGAACTACGCCCAGCAGCCGAACTTCGGCTCGGAGACCAACCCGGTCTTCCTGCACGGCGGCTCGATGTCGACGCATGTGGGCCGCCCGTGGGACCCGTGGTTCGGCGGCGTGCGCCAGACCATCACGGTGGCGCCGGGCAGCACGGTGCGCATCACTGCCTACAGCCGGGTGTTCGCTTCGTCGAGTGACTTCCCGGCGGCCTCGGACACGGCGGTGCAGTCACACACGCAGATCGGCGCGGAACCGAACGGCAGCATCGAGTGGTACGCGGGCACGGTCAAGTGGTCGCTCCAGGCCAACCCGCACGACACCTGGGCGGCCGTCTCGCTGGATGTGACGGCCGGGCCGTCAGGCAAGATCACCATCTTCCTGGCGACGAACTACAAGGGCGACAGCCGCCTGCACCTGGA
>JAYUUW010000499.1:0-3169 GCA_043754665.1 Anaerolineales bacterium
CTGGCCGTCCACCGTCAGCAGCGAGTCGTGCGGGCGCAGCCCGGCCTCCTCCGCCGCGCCGCCGGGGAAGGTGTAGACGATGGCGGCGCGCCCGGCCTCCGGCACGGCCTGCACCACCACGCCGATGCCCACATAGTCGATGTTGCCGGCGAACTCCGCGTCGGCCTGGTCGGCTTCCTCCGGGCTTTCAAAATAGCTGTGGTCGTCGCCCAGGTCGTACAGCACCAGGTTGAGCACAAAGTAAAAGTCGTCGTCCGTCAGCCCGCCCGCAATCAGCGCTTCGTAGCGCGCCTTGATCCCCGGCCAGTCCACGCCGTTGAAGTCGGGGTAGACATATTCGCTCTCGATGTCGGCCAGGAAGGCGTGATACAGCTCGAGTTGTTCGGCCGTCACCGGCGCGTCGACCGGCGTGTTGGGCGGCAGCTCGGACGGCGGCAGCGGCGTGGCGGACAGCGGCTGCCCCACCTCGGGCGGCATCACCGCCGCGACCGACTCGCCCGGCACAAAGGCGCAGGTGCGCGCTGCGGCGGCCGGGGCGGGCGTGCGCGAGGCCACCGGCTGGCGCGTGGGCACCCGCCGGGTGGCAGTGGGGGCGTTGGCCTCGGCGGTGGCAGCCTGCCCTAGTTCTGTTGGGGTGGGCAGGCGGCGGGTGGCCGTCGCCGGCGGGCGCGGCAGCAGCGTGTTGCAGGCCAGCGTGGCCGCCAGCAGAGCGAGGAGCGCAACGGGACGGCGCATAGGTTAGTCCAGCATAACGCGCAGAGCGGCGATGTGGGCCGGGGTGGTGCCGCAGCAGCCGCCCACCAGCCTGGCCCCCAGCTTCAGCCAGCCGGTCGCCAGCCGCGCATATTCCAGCGGCGACACGTCGGCGGTGTTGGTCCAGCCGTTGATGTCGTTGGTGTGCCCAATGTTGGCATACAGGCCGGTCACCAGCAGCGGCGCGGTTTGGCCGCGCACAGCGGCGCGCAGCTCGGCAAACGGCACGCCAATGGTCGTGGCGGGGGTGCAGTTAATCAGCAGCCCGGCCACGCCCAGCGGCGCCATGGCCTGCACCGCGGCGGTGACACTCTCGCCCGAGAACAGGGCGTGGTCGCTGCGGCACACAAAGCTGGCCAGCACCGGCAGCCCGGTGGCGCGGGCGGCGCGCACGGCGGCGGCGGCCTCGCGGATGGTGTTCATGGTCTCGACCAAGATCAGGTCGACCCCGGCGGCGGCCAGGTGGCGGGCCATTTCCGCGTGCTCGGCCTCACACTCGGCCGGGGGCGGCACCCGTTCGGGGCAGTAGCAGTCTTCCAGCGGGGCCAGCGACCCGGCCACGTAGACCGGGCGGCTGGTGCGCGCCTCCTCGGCGGCGGCGCGGGCCACGGCCACGGCCTGGTGGGTCAGCGCCTCGGCCCGGTCGCCCAGCCCGGCGGCGGCCAGCGAGCGGCGGTGGGTGCGGAAGGTGTTGGCCGTAAGCACCTCGGCCCCGGCCCGCGCATAGTCGGCGTGAATCTGCTGCAGCACGGCCGGCGCTTCCAGCAGCGCCCGCGCGCTCCACAGTGGCAGGGCCGTGCTCACGGCGCGCCGCTCCAACTCGGTGCCGGTGGCGCCATCGAGCAAGAGCGGGCGGGGGTCGGTTAGGCGTTTGAGAATCGTCATGCGTCGGTGTTCCGCCCCCGGCGGGGCGAGGTCACCACTTGGCCGCCGGGTCAACCGGTGGGCCGCAGTGGGGCCAGGCCGTGGGCAGGCGGGTGTGGGCCGGATTATACCGCCATCACACGCTATCGCGCGCCATCGCCCCCCGAGGTAGTTAGCCGCCGGAACTGTAGATGATGACGGTGGAGCCGACGCCGGCAAAGTCGAACAGCCAGCGCGCATCGCGGGGTGAGAGGTTGACGCAGCCGTGCGACGAGCGCATGCCGAAGTTGTCGTGCCAATACGCGCCGTGCAGCGCCCGGTCGCCGTCGTAATACAAAATCCACGGCACGTCTTCGAGGAAGTAATAGTCGCGCCGGTCGTTGAAGTACGCGCCGCTCATCTCGCCGTCATCGAGCTTGGCCCACACCTGAAACACGCCCGTGCGCGTCGGAAAGTAGCGCGAGCCGCTCGACACCAGCGTGGCAAAGATCAGCCGGCCGTCCACATACACGCCCATCGCCTGCTCATACGTGTCCACCGCAATCACCGTGCCGCCCGCGCCGTTGGGCGCGGTGGGCGGCACAATCGCCAGGTTGCGCTGCTCCAGCCACTGCCCCGGCGCGATCAGAAACCAGTTCCAATCGCCCACGCGCTGCACGCCCAGCACCTGAATCTGGCTGTAGCGCCCGGCGCGCGGCGCGTTCTCGTCGGGCACCACGCCGGGCGCGGGGCTGACCGGCACGGTGTTAATCACCCACCCAATCGGCCCGGCCGGCGGCGCGGCAAAATGAAGGCCCTGAAAGCCGGAGGGCTGCACCGTCTGGATCAGCGCGGCCGACATGTACTCGCCCCGGTTGATCTGGTAGAACGTCTCGCCGGCCACGACCACCTCGCCCAGCAGGCTGACGAACTCAAAGCCATGCTCAAAGGTGCGCAGCGGCGGCAGCCCGGCCAGCGCGTCGTAGGGCGTGCGGTACACCGGCGCGGTGTCGGTCAACACGCGGGCGTAGGCGTCGGGCGTGAGGGCGCGGTAGGGCCGTGTGGCGGTGATGGTGAGCGCCGGCAGGGGGTACGGCAAGCCGGCCGCCGCGATCAGCCCGGCGTAGTGGCCGGGGCCGACCGCCGGACAGTCGGCCGGGTGCTGCAATTGATAGGTGTCGGTGCAGATGGGGGGCAGCGTGGCCGGCGTGTCGGGCGCGGGCGGCGCCTCGGCCGCGGCGGCGTCAGTGAGCGCGGCCGGCCCGGCGTGGCGCACCAACCGGTGGGCCGTGGCCGGCGGGCGCGGCGCGCCAATAGGCGCAGCCTGCACCGGCGCAGCCCAGGCCGGCAGTGCCAGCAGCAGGGCCAACGCCGCCGTCACCCACCGCCGCCCGTTCAATCCCTTAGGTGCCTGGTTCACAACCATCCCACACGACTCAACGCAGCCTCGGCTGACCTTTTTCTTTTTCTCTTTCTCTATTCTCTTTTATGGTGCTCCCCCCTCGTCGTCCAGGTCGGTCGGCGTCTGGCCGGAGGGGTCATACACCCACACCGGCGTGCCCTGCTCGGTCCA
>JAYUUW010000500.1:0-2173 GCA_043754665.1 Anaerolineales bacterium
TGGCATCGACCCCGGCCAGCGCCTCCCACAGCGCTGGGGGCAGGGCGGCCATGTGGTCGGGCACATGCGTGTCGGCCACCACCCCCAGCGTGATCGGGCGGGCCATCAGCCCAACCGAGCCGCGCCGGGCCTAATAGCGCCCCCGCGCCGTCACCGAGTCCGGCGCCACCAATTCGGCTTCGGTGGCGCGCATGATGCTGACCGCGCAGGCCTTGAACTCGGGAATCTTGGCCACCGGGTCGAGCGCGTCGATCGTCAGCAGGTTGACAGCCGCCTCGGCAAAGTGCATGGGGATGAACACCACGCCCGGCCGGGTCTTGGGTGAGACCAGCACCCGCAGCACCAGCGTGCCGCGCCGCGAGCTCACCCGCGCCACATCGCCGGTCACCAGGCCGCAGCGCTCGGCGTCGATCTCGTGCAGCTCCAGCAGCGCCTCGGGGTAGAGCACATCGAGTTCGGAGTTGCGCGTCATGGTGCCGCCGTGCCAGTGCTCCAGCACGCGCCCGGTGGTCAGGATGAACGGGTACTCCTCGTCGGGCATTTCGACGCTGGGGATATATTCCAGCGCGAAGAACCGGCCGCGCCCCGACGGGAAGCTTTCGGCGAACAGGAAAGGCGTGCCGGGATGGTTTTCATCGGGCACCGGCGTTTGCAGCCCGCCGTGGTCCAGCCGGGCATAGGTGACGCCGCGGTTGCCCTTGACCACCCGCGCCATCTCGCGCCAGATTTCCTCGGGGTCTTCGTAGCCCCAGCCGCTGGTGGCCCCGCGCCCCAAGCGCTGCTCGATGCGGTTGGCGACATCGCACAGGATGTGCCAATCGGGCCGGGCGTGGCCGCGCGGCGCAATGGCCTGCCGCACGCGCTGCACACGCCGGTCGGTGTTGGTGAAGGTGCCGTCTTTCTCAGCCCAGGCGGCGGCCGGCAGCAGCACATCGGCAAAGGCGCCGCTCTCATTGATGAACACGTCCTGCGCCACCAGGAATTCCAACTGCTGCATGTGGTGGCGGGTGACGTTCAAGTTGGGCTCGGTCATCATGGGGTTCTCGCCCATGATGTACAGCGCCCGCACCCCGCCGGGGTGGGCCTGCGCCAGGATTTCGGTGGTGGTAAGGCCGCGCTTGCGGTTCAGCCCGCCCGGCTCCACGTTCCACACCGGCTCCCACTGCTCGGCGTTGCCGGCCTCATCGACCAGCATGTAGCCGGGGAAGTGGTAGGGCATGGCGCCCGAATCGGACGCGCCCTGCACATTGTTCTGGCCGCGCAGCGGGTTGAGGCCGGTGCCTTCGCGGCCGATGTGCCCGGTGAGCAGGGCCAGGTTCACCAGCCCCAGGGCGCTGGCCGTGCCGTGCGCCAACTGCGAGATGCCCATGCCCCAAAAGATGGCGCCGCGCTCGGCCCGCGCATACATCCGCGCCGCTTCGACGATGAGCTGCCGGTCAACGCCGGCGATGGCCTCGGCATATGCGGGCGTGAAGGGGGCCAGCGAGGCCACAAAGTCGGCGTAGCCCTCGGTGCGGTCGTTGATGAACTGCTGGTTGTAGAGCTTCTCGGCCACGATGACGTGCGCCATGGCGGTGAACACCGGCACGTTGGTGCCCGGCCGCAGCGGCAGCCAGAGCGTGGCGTAGTCGCACAGCTCCAGCCGGCGCGGGTCGATCACGATCAGTTTGGAGCCGTACTTCTGCACCGCGTCTTTCATTTGCAGCCCGATGATGGGGTGGTTCTCGGTGGTGTTCGACCCGGTGACGATGAAGCAGTCGCTCCGGATGACTTCGGCGGCGGTGTTGCTCATGGCGGTGGTGCCCAGCGCCTTAATCAGCGCCGCCACCGAGCCAGCGTGGCACAGCCGCGTGCAGTGGTCGATGTTGTTGGTGCGGAACTGCGACCGGAACAGCTTTTGCAGCAAGTAGTTCTCTTCGTTGGTGGCCTTGGCGCAGCAGTAGGCCGCCAGCGCCCCGGAGCCGTCGCGGTGGTAAATTTCCACCAGCCGGTCGGCCACGTAGTCGAGCGCCTCATCCCAGCTCACCTCGCGCCACTCGCTGCGGTCCAGCGCCTGGGTGCGGCGGCCGGCCACCTGCGGCACCTTGCGCATCAGCGGCTGCGACAGCCGGTCGGCGTTATACAGAAAGTCGTAACCGAAGCGGCCTTTGACGCACAGGTTGCCATGATTAAC
>JAYUUW010000501.1:0-1810 GCA_043754665.1 Anaerolineales bacterium
TGCTCGGGCATGGCATGGTCATCAACCCGCACCGCCTGCTCGATGAAATCGACCGGCTGCGCGCCCTCGGCGTCGAAGTCACGCCCGCGCGCGTTAAGATTTCCGCCGCCGCCCACCTCATCACCCCCGGCCACGTGGCGCTCGACCAGGCCGAGGAGGCCGCCCGCGCCGCGAACAACGGCGAAGGCAAAATCGGCACCACCGGGCGCGGCATCGGCCCGGCCTACACCGACAAGACCTCCCGCCGCGGCCTGCGCGCCGAGTTGCTGCTCGACCCCGAACGCTTGGGCGACCGCGTGGCCGAGCATGTGCGCCTGGTCAACCAAACGCTCGACCGCATCTACGGCCTGCCCGGCCTCGACCCCATCGCCGTCGCCGCCGACTACACCCATTACGCCCGCCTGCTCGCGCCCTACATCACCGAGACCTCGCTCTACCTGCACCGCCGGCTGCAAGCCAACGCCGCCGTGCTGGCCGAGGGCGCGCAGGGCACGCTGCTCGATCTCGATCTGGGCACCTACCCCTTCGTCACCAGTTCCTCGCCCACCAGCGCCGGGGCCTTTGTGGGCCTGGGCATCGGGCCGCAGTACGCCGGCCGTATCCTCGGCGTCACCAAAGTCTTTCAAACCCGCGTGGGCGAAGGGCCGTTCCCCACTGAAACGTTCGGCCCCGAGGCCGAGCGCCTGCGCGGCACCGGCACCAACCCGTGGGACGAGTTCGGCACCACCACCGGCCGCCCGCGCCGCTGCGGCTGGCTCGACCTGGTGCTGTTGCGCTATGCCGTGCGCGTCAACGGCCTGACCGAATTGGTGCTCACCAAGATGGATGTGCTCTCCGGCCTGGACCAGGTGCGGCTGTGCGTGGCCTACGAAGCCGGCGGCCAGCGCCACGAAGAGCTGCCCCTCGGCCCCGCCGACCTGGCCCCCTTCCGCCCGGTCTATGAAACCATGCCCGGCTGGACCGAAGACCTCAGCGCCGCCCGCTCGCTGGCCGACCTGCCGCCCGCCGCCCGTCACTACGTCCAGCGCATCGAGGAGCTCACCGGCGTGCCGGTCAGCCTGATTTCGGTCGGCCCGGAACGCAAACAGATCGTACTAGCGGACTAGAGGCTCCCGACGGTAGCTGTGCTAAAATGCCGCCTAGTATAGCGTCTTGGCCGTGTTTTGCCCCTCCTGAAAGGAGCCCTTATGGCTAGCGTCTCCTCCTCTGTCATGATTAATCAGCCGGTTGATAAGGTCTACAACTACGTCATCAACGTTGACAACCACAAGGCCTGGCAGGCCGGCATCCTCGAGGCCAAGCTCTCGCCGCCCGGCCCGGTGAATTTCGGCTCCGTCTATACCTACACCTCGGAGATCATGGGCCGCAAGTTTGAGACCAAGATGATGGTCTCAGCCCTAGAACCCAACAAGAAGTGGAGCGTCAAGACCATGGGCGTGCCCCAGCCCGTGGAAACCGCCTATGTCTTTGAAGGCGTGGGCGCGGCCACCAAGCTCACTGTCTCCATGGAGTTGGCCGGCGGTTTCCCCGCCGCCGCCGAAGCCATGGTCAAGCAGCAGATGCAGAAATCCATGGATGAGCAGGCCATGCGCATGAAGCTGAACCTCGGGGGCTAAGCTCGAGAGAGCCGGTCGGCACACGATCTAAAAGCGCGGCGCTGGAGAGCGGCGCGCTTTCTTTACTCGTCAGCCCCGTGGCTCCACCCGCCCGCCCGCCGTCGCCCGCCCGCCGGACTTGTCACACCTGCCCCAACGTCCTTTGTTTGGGTTCCGAAGACCGCATGGCGTTGCGCGCCAGCCCCCTCGGCTCA
>JAYUUW010000502.1:0-3213 GCA_043754665.1 Anaerolineales bacterium
GCGCATCGCGCACAGGCCGTCCAGGTAGCCGGTCCAGCAGTCGGGCCAGCCATAGTCCAGCCCGGCGCGGATGTGGTTCAACTCCTCGGGCGGGTCGCCCCAGCCCAGATCGTCGCGGCCGTTGTCGGTGGCAAACAGGTCGCCGGCGGCGTTGAAGGCCACATCATACGGGTTGCGCATCCCGGTGGCATACACGCTCAACTCCGCGCCGCTCGGCCGGAAGCGCAGGATCGTGCCGTTGCGGGCGTCGCGCTCGCGGCAGTGGTCGCACGTGCTGCCCTGGCCTAGATATAGGAAGCCATCGGCCCCCAGCGCCAGGCCGTCGTTCTGGTGCAGCCCCAGCGACGGCAGCCCGGTAACGACCAGCCGCGTGTTGTCGGCCGTGCCGTTGCCGTCCGTGTCGCGCACCGCCGCCACCGCCCCCTGATAGCTCACATACAGCGTGTCTTCCACCCAGGCCAGGCCCAGCGGCACCGGCAGGTTGGCCGCGAATTGTCCGCGCCCCTCCGCGCGGTGGTCGCCGTCGGCATCGGTCAGCACATACACCACCCCCCAACCCGAGGCCACATACAGCCGGCCGTCCGGCCCAAAGCTCAGGCTGGTCGGCTTCGGCGCCTCGCCGTAAATGGTCAGCGAGAAGCCCGGGGCCAGCGTGCCGCGCTCGACCACCGTGTTGGTCGGAATAGTCGGCGTTGGGCTCACGGTCGGAACGGCCGTGTGTGTGGGCGGCGCCGTCGGCGTCGCGCTAGGCGGGCGGCTTGTGGCGCTGGGCCGGGGCGCCTGCCCTAGTTCTGTTGGGGTGCGCGTGGAGGCGGCCGGCGTGTGGGTGGCGGCGGCAGTGGGCGCTGGCGCCACCGGCGTCGCGCCGCCGCACGCCGCGAGCGCCACAGCGAACACGCCGGCCGCCACGGCGCGGCGATAAGATGAGCGTTGTGAGGTAGCGGGCACCGCGCCAGTTTACCGCAAATGTGAGCCGGCGCGGTGGGGATTGCTGGCCACGGCGACCATAGCGCGGGTGCGCCAACCCCCTTGGCTCAAACAGTCGCCGGCCGTCACCGCCTCGCTGGATTTGTCATTCCGAACCCGGCCTCAGGTCGATGGACCTAGCGCTCCCTCTTGGCCGGTGAGGAATCCGCAACTCGGACCCACTCGGCCCAGCGCCCAATCGCGCCGCCCTGACATGTTCTGATCAACCCGGCCTCAGGCCGCACGACCTGCCGCTCCCAGCCCGCGCCGGCCGGCTTCGCCATGCGTGTTTGCGAGTGCCGCGACTTCAGTCGCCGGTGTGTCTAGACACTGCAAGAACGTCCGTGCTATCATGGCCTCCATCCGCCGCCTCAGGAGTCACCGCCCCCCATGAATGCCAACGCCTTTCGCCAATATTACGACTACCACTTCGCTTCCAACCGCCTGCTGTGGAATATCAGCGTCAAGGCCCTCACCCCCGAGCAGTTCACGCAGCCGGTGGGCTACTCGCATGGCTCGGCGCGCGATCAACTCGTGCACCTCTTGCAGGTCGATGAGGCCTGGTTCAGCGACCTGGGCGGCGTCGCCCCCTCCGCGCCGCTGACGCCCGCCCAGTTGGCCGACCGCGACGCCCTGCGCGCCCGCTGGGACCAGGTGGAAGACCAAATCCGCGCCTATCTCGCCGCCCTGCGCGACGACCAGCTCCTGCAGCGGCCGTTCACCGAAGGCGAAGACAAAGACCTCATCCTGTGGCAGGTGCTGCTGCACGTGGTCAACCACGGCACCGACCACCGCGCCCAATTGCTGCGCCTGCTCAACGACGTGGGCGTCAAGACCCCGCCGCAGGACTACGTCTTCTATGCCTACGAGCACCCGATAAAGTAGCCTGTAGACAACACGGCCTCAGAAACAAAAAACAGCGCGGGCCAGGGGTCTACCGAAACCCTGTCCCGCGCTGATCCACCGCCGAACGTGCTGACGGAGGCACCCACCTCGACACCACTACCTATACCAACTACTCATACCGCTACTGTTCCACATCCACCAATACGTCTCAACCCACACCCTGCATTCAACCGCGACCTTCGCGGCGTAACCGTAATCCTCGGCCCGCGCTTCTGCCGGATACGCGCACTTCGCGCCCGGCGGGACGGCAGCTTACAACGGCCGAGGCGTGATCAACAAGAAGAAGAGCACCAGCGTGGCCAGCCCCAACAGGCGGCGGCCCCAGCCCAGCGGCGTAATGTCGTTCAGCGGCGGCGCGTGCCGCAGCCCAGTGATCAGCGCAAACAGCGCGTATGTCAGCCAGCCGCTCCACAGCGTCAGGCCCATGACCACCATGATGGCGAACACCGCCAGCCCCACCGGCCGCGCATAGCGGCCCAGCACCGCGTACGTGATGTGCCCGCCGTCGAGTTGCCCCAGCGGCAGCAGGTTGAAGGCCGTCAGCAGCAGGCCGAACCAGGCCGCAATCGCCACCGGGCTCAGCGCGATCATCTGCCCGGCCGCGTGCGGCACGAACAGGGCCGTCAGCGCCTGCATCAGCAGCGAACTGCCGAACGAGGCCGCGCGGGGGTTAAGCGCCACCACTTCCGAGCCGAGCAGGCCGATAATCATCAGCGGCAGCGCCACCACAAACCCGGCCAGCGGCCCGGCGATGCCCACATCGAACAGTGCCTTGCGGTTTTCCACCGGGCTTTTCAGTTGAATGAACGCGCCGAACGTGCCCAGGCCGAACGGCACCGGGATGAAGTACGGCAGCGTCACCTGCACCCCGTGCAGCCGCGCCGCCACATAGTGGCCCATCTCGTGCACGCCCAGGATGAACAGCAGCGTGGCCGCGAACGGCGCGCCGGCCGTCAGCACCGGCACGAGGCGGGCGATGTCGGCCCCATTCCAAATGGCGCGCAGCACCGGCATCGCATTGACGCCCGCAAACTGCGACCCCACAATCAGGGTGGTCACCATCGTGGCCGCCAGCAGAACGACATTGATGAGCGGGTTAGAGCGCATCACGCCCACCACGCCGCGCTGCGCCACCACAATGTCGCTCGCGCCTTCGCGCCGCAGCACGGGCGTGTAGCCCAGGCCGTTGAAGCGCTCGCGCAAGGTGGTGTAGACGCCCTCGGCGTCACTCGCCAGCCGGCCGATGAAGATCACGGCGTCGCCCTTGTCGGCGGTGCGCACATCGGCCACCGTGAACAAGCCCTCCACCGCCAGCCGCAGCCGGCCGATGATGTCTAACTG
>JAYUUW010000503.1:0-1656 GCA_043754665.1 Anaerolineales bacterium
GCCCTTGCCGGCCTCTTCGCCGTTCGAGAGCAGCCCCACGCGCGGGTTCTTGACCTTACGCACGCGCTCGGCGTACAAACTGCCCATCACGCCGAATTGCAGCAGGTTCTCGGGCTTGCAGTCGGGGTTGGCGCCGATGTCGAGCACCACGCAGGTGCCCTTGCGCGTGGGGAAGGCCGGGGCCAGCGCCGCCCGCTCAATGCCGGGCAGGGTGCCGAGGCGAAAATAGGCGGTCGCGCCGGCCGCGCCGGTGTTGCCGGCGGTGATAAATGCCTGCGCTTCGCCGCGCTTCAGCAGGTCGATGCCGACGGCCATAGAGTTCTTGGCGTCTTTGCGCTTGGCCTTGAGGGCCAGGGCCATGCCTTTGTCTTCCATCGTCAGCATATCAGGCGCGTGCACAATCGTCACCGGCAGGCGGCCGATGTTGAACTTATCCAGCGCCGGGCGCACAAGCGCTTCGTCGCCCACCAGAATTACTTCAATCCCGTATTCGCGGGCGGCCAACACCGCCCCTTCCACGTCGGGCTGGGGGTAACTCTCGCTTCCCATCGCGTCGAGCACGAGGCGCATATCGGTATCCTAGGCCAGCCGGCACCTCGCCCCGGCGCGCGTTGGCGTGCGGTGCGGCCAGGTGCAGTAGAGGTGGGGTATGGGCGCGACAGTAGACAAGGCCGGCCAACGGCCGGCAGAGAGGCATTGTACCTCGGGGGGGCTAATTCCTCAATTGGGTTAGTTGGGCGAGAAGGGCGTGGTGTCGTGGGCGCGCGGGTGGGCCAGCATGGCGCGCAGCAGGCTGATTTCGCGGCGCAGGAGCGTGCGCTCGCGGGTGAGCAATTCGCCCGCCTCGGCCGCGTCGAGCAGGGCCTGTTTTTCACCCATGGGAATTTGCACCACGATGGCCGCCAGATACGCCAGGCTCTCAGGGCTGTTGGGCAGGACGCTGGGCTCGAATTTGGTGGCCGCCGCCTCGCCCAGCAGGTCGAGGTAGCGCCGCAGCAAGGGGGCCAGCGCGCGGGCGGCGGCCTGAGCCGGCGAGCCATCGGCGTTGGCCATGGGAAATGGCTCCACCGTGCCGGTGAGGTAGGCCTGATCGTCGTGGAGGGCGAGGATGCGGAAGCGCTCGTAGCCGACGGTTTCGATGTTCAGGCGCCCATCGGGCATCTGCTCGACCGTGGTGATTTGGGCCGTGGTGCCCACGGGGTGCGGCATGGCGGGGGCGCCAACCTCAGCGCCCGCTTTGATAAGCACCACTCCAAACGGGCGGGCGGCGGCCACGCAGGTGGTGATCATCTCGCGATAGCGGGGCTCAAAGATGTGCAGGGGCAGGGCCATGCCGGGGAACAACACGACATTTAGCGGGAAAAGGGGGAGCGTGGTCGACATGGCGGCAGATCGTGATTGACAGTCAGCGTTGGATCGGTATAATTGGCCGTTGCCAAGCGGCAGTTCCCCGCGCCCGTGGCGGAATTGGCAGACGCGCTAGGTTGAGGGCCTAGTGGCCGAAAGGCTGTGATGGTTCAAATCCATTCGGGCGCACCAAGGACCAGATAAATTTCCCAAAGAGATTTGTCTGGTTTTATTTTACCCCGTACACCGCCCAGTGTCAGATGAGAGCGTTCCGGCGGGTGCATTTCAAGCTGGGGGCGAAAAGCGCGT
>JAYUUW010000504.1:0-3331 GCA_043754665.1 Anaerolineales bacterium
CCAATTGCAACGCCCGCTGGTAAATGCGAATGGCCGTCGCCATGTCATCCAGCGCGATCCCCAGGTTGATGGCGATGGTGCGCTCACCCGCCGCGGTGCGCCCCGGCTTCAACCCCGCCGCCAGCTCGCCCAGGTCGGCGTACGGCTCCGGCGTCATCTGAAAATAGCCGGACTCGCGGTAGTAGCGCATCTGCGCCAGGTCGTCGGTCACCAGTTTGTCGGCCTCGGCCAGCGCCCCGCCCTGCCAGTACGAGTCGAAGTCGACCAGCGAGGCAAAGGCCCCGGCCGCCAGCCACCCGGCCTCAATCGCGGGCATCGGGTACTTGAGGATCGGGCCGCTCGTCACCACCAGGTCAAGCCCCTCGACGGCCTCGCGCACCTTGCCCACCACCGTGATCGGCAGGCCCAGCCGTTGACCCATCTCGGCCGCGAAGCGCTCGGCCACGTCGCGGTGAATGTCGAAGCAGCGCACCTGCTCCAGCTTGAACTGGCAGGCCAGCGCCTCGAGGTTGCTGCGCCCCTGCACGCCGCAGGCAATGATGCCCGCCGTGCGGCTCTCGGGCCGCGCCAGGTGCTTGGCCGCCACCGCCGTCGCCGCGCCCGTGCGCTGGGCCGTGATCCAGGTGCAGTCCATCACCGCCAGCGGGAGGCCGGTGACGGGGTCATTCAGAATCAGCAGGCCGCTGATATACGGCAGCCCCTTTTGCTGATTGGCCGGATAGCCCGACACCCATTTCACGCCGGCCGCGCCCAGGCTCGGAATGTAGGCCGGCATGGCGTGAATGAAGGCGTCGGGCTGGGTGTGGATGCCCGGCTTGGGCGGCATCTCGGTCAGGCCGCGGCCCTTCTCGACGAACATGGCCTCCAGCCCAGCGATAATGTCGGCCATCGGCAGCGCTACCGTTTCAACGTCGTGGCGGGAGAGATAGAGGAACGATTTGGTGTCCATGGCGGCCTGCGCTTTCTATGGTCAGCGGCGTGCGGCGAGTTGAGCTATTGTAGGCAGCCCGGCCGCGCCGGCGCAAGAACAAACGTCATCAATTTCCGCCATCAATGGCCCTACCCGACCACCATGCGCCGTTTTCCCCAGCGCCGCCGTCTGGTACACTGCCCGGATCGCTGCGCCCCCACCGTCAGAGAGGACCCCACCCCATGCTGCAACCCCCTTTCCCTGAACTCGACGAACTGCTCACCATGATGGGCGAGGCCGGCCACCGCCTCTCGGAGATCGGCGCGAGCGAGGCCGCCGCCGGCAACATCTCCATGTGCGTGCGCTGGCCGCTGGAGCTGCGCGCCCGCTTCCCGTTGGTCGAGACCATTCCGCTGCCCGAGCCGGTGCCCGACCTGGCCGGGGCCACGTTCCTGGTCAGCGGCTCCGGCCGCCGCCTGCGCGAGATCATTGACGAGCCGGCCGCCAGCATCGGCGGCGTGGTGGTCAACCCCGACGGCCGCACCGCGCAACTGCACCTGGCCTACACGCGCCGCTTCCAGCGCGTGACCAGCGAGTTCAATTCGCACCTGGCCGTCCACGCCGACCAGATCCGCGCCGGCGGCACGAACTTTCACGCCATCATCCACGCCCAGCCGCCGCACTTGACCTACCTGAGCCACGTGCCGCGCTACCAAGACACGGCCTACCTCAACCACCACCTGCTGCGCTGGCAGCCGGAGACCATCATCAACCTGCCTGAAGGCATTGGCTTCATCCCCTTCAAGCTGCCCGGCTCGGCCGACCTCATGGCGGCCAACGTGGCGGCCTTGCGCCAGCACCGCATTGTGGTCTGGGCCAAGCACGGCGTCATGGCCCGCTCTGACGTCTCGGTCAAGCGCGCCGCTGACCGCATTGAGTATGCCGAGACCGGCGCGCACTACGAGTACCTCAACCTCACCGCCGGCGAGCCGGCCCCCGGCCTCTCGGTCGACGAAATCCGCGCCATCTGCGCGGCGTTCGACGTGCCACAAACGGTCTTTTAGGCCGCGCCCGCCGCGAATCAAAAACGACTGGCTGAAGAGCGGTGAGCCGCCCATCAGCCAGTCGTTTCGTTAAACGCTGCGCCCGCTTACGGCGCGGCGTCGCCGTAGACCTCAATCTCCAGCGCGCCAGTGTTGCCGCCGCTGCTGGTCACGGCCTCAAAGCGCAGCCGCGTGGCCGTGAAGTCGGTGTCGAAGTAGTCGGTCTCGGCCGCGCCGGTGAGCGTGAACGGCCCCACCGTCGCGCCGCCGTCGGTGATGATCTGGAAGCTCTCAATCTCCGCGCTGCTGCCCATCGTCCGCGTCCAGAAGCCCACGCGGGTCACATGCGTCGCGGCGGCAAGTTCAATTTCAATCCACGCCTCGTTGCCGTCCCCGTTGGAAGACCAGGCCGTCGCGCCGCTGCCGTCGATGGCGCTCAGCGCCCCCCACATCACGTCGTCCGCGCCGCCGCCATAGTTGCTGCTCACGCCGGCCACGCGCGCCCCGTTGGCGGGCAGCGCCAGGTTGAGCGGGCCGCTGGCCGCTACCGCCGGCGCGGTGCGGAAGGTGTATTCCTCACTGCGGTACAGCGTGCCATCCGGCCCCACGCCCTGAATGCGGGCGTAGTACAACGTATCAGGCTTCAGCCCGGTCAACAGTGGGTGATGATCCGCATGCGCACCGCCAGCCATGTCGCTGTCAGTGGCGATGTGGCCGTAGGCGGGCGTCTCGCCATACACCACCGAGCACGCCACCGCGATGGTGGTCTCGGCCCGCAGCGTGACCGACTCAGGGCCGATATCCACAAACTCCGGCCCGGAGGCCATGATCGCGTCAATGGGGCTGACGCCGGCCATCGGCGCGGGCGTTGGCGTGGCCGTCGCCGGTGCGCCGCACGCCGCCAGGGCGAACGCCAGACCCAGTAACCGCACCACTGTCTTCCAACCACGAGTCATTGCGTTCCCACCGTTCTACGCGGAGCGCGGCATCAAGCAACACCGGCCGCACTGATCTATCATACCCGACAGATATTGCGGGCGATTAAGGATCAACAACGGGAGACATTCGGTTAGGGCCGTAACTCAAAATCCATCACCTGTTCATTGAAGAAGCTGCCATACGCATACATCTCAATACAGTCTATAAATCCGGTCTCTCCCCAGAGAATTGAGCCGCCTCCATGCTCAACATCAAGAGAGTGGATTTGCGGACCATCAAGCGGCCACTTACCGCCAAAATCCTTAAGATCCAACGGGGGCAGATCCCTTGACACTTCCACATGGCTTTGTTGCACTAATCCAGTGAACAGGCGAGCGGCAGCCCGCCGAGGCGCATGTGGTTAGGCGACGAGATAGCTATCGGGCGTACCGAGTTGGTG
>JAYUUW010000505.1:0-4832 GCA_043754665.1 Anaerolineales bacterium
TCCTGATGCGCCACCCACCACTCGGGGTCGCGTTGGGCGTCCAACTCTTCGACGGTCTTGCCTTGCTGCTCTACCCACGTATAGTATTTTAAATTATGCCACTGCTGGCGCTGGTCGGGCGTGCCGTCCTTGATCCAGTCGGTCGTCGCGCCGTGGAAGATCGCCTCCACATACGCCGTGCCGCGCGCGTCGTCGATCGCGCCGTAGTCGCGGGCCATGTCACCCATCACCGAGTGGTAGCGGTCAATCGCGTCGGTGCAAATCGTCACCACAGGGTCATGCTTGCCGAGCCGGTAGTGCTTGGCGGTCTTGATCGCGCCCAGCAGGTTGCACACACCGGAGATGCCGAAGATGGTGCTCAGCCGCGCCACGGTGGCCGCCGGCACGCCGTAGCGCTCGGCCAGCACCCGCTGCCCGGCCGGGTCGGTGAGCACTTGCAGGCCCTGCTTGCAGGCGATGTCGTCCACGCACATGATCGCGTCCATATTCAGCACGTTGTGAATCCAGGTGACGTGCTTGTCGCCGATGCCCTGAATGTCGTGCCCGCCGTAGCCGTTGTTGTAGAGCGTGGGGCACTGGATCGGTTCCAGCCCGACGATCTTGAGGTCAGGGAAGGCCTGCTTCAGCCGGTCGCCGGCGGCGATGGTGCCGGCGCTGCCCATGGCCGAGCAGTAGGCGGCGATGCGGCCCGCGCCCACGCCGCGCTGCCGCAGCACCTCGGCCAGTTCCACAATGGTGTTGCCGGTCACATGATAGTGAAAGCGATAGTTGCCCATCACCTCAAACTGGTTGAGGATGCGGATGTTGGGATCGCGCCGCAGCTCCCAGGTCTTGTCGTAAATCTCCTTCACGTTCGACTCGACGCCGGGGGTTTTGATGATGTGGCCGCCGTAGCGCTCGATCTGCTCGAAGCGCTCGCGGCTCATGCCCTCCGGCAGCACCACAATGCTCTTGGCCCCCACGCGCCCGCCCACCCACGCGCCGCCGATGCCGTAGTTGCCGGTGCTGGGCCACACCACCGTGTGCTTTTCAATATCCACCTGCCCGAACACCAGCGCCTCAGCCAGCACCGAATAGGCCGCGCCCACCTTGTGCGCCCCGGTGGGGAAGTCGCGGCCATACAGCACCACAATCGGCGCGGCCACGCCCGTGAGCTCGGGCGGGATGATCTCGTACTTAATGGCGTCATCGGCGCCGCGCCAGGTGATGTTGTAGAGGTTGACTGGATTGAGCGGGTCGGCGTGCAGCGCCGCCACGGCTGCGGCGCGGATGGCCGGGGCGATGGTCTGTGGGTGCAGCATTTCGTCGAAGGTGGGGCCGAGGATGGCGGATGACATGTGGGTTCTCCCAAACGGTGGGGCCGCGCGACCGCTTAGCCCACCTCGCGGATAAAAACTTGGCGGTGCTCGCGCGCCGCGATGCGGGCGGCATCGACCACGCGCTGAATTTCAAGGCCCTCTTGCAGTGTGGGCAGGTCGGCGGTAGAGCCGTCGCCGTTAATGGCCGCCGCCAGCCGGTCGAGCAGCACCGGAAAGCCACCCAGCAGGCCGGTCTCGCCGCGCGTCTCTTCCAGGTACACGGTCGGCGGGTAGAGCGCGCGCGACTTGTCGTCGCCCAGGCTCAGCAACTCGGCCGTCTCGCCAAAGTTATCGACGATGAGCGAGCCTTTGGCGCCGTGCACCGTCAGGCGGTTCTGGCGGGTGGCCACGACCGCGCTGAAGCCAAAGGTCGCCAGCATGCCGCCCTCAAACTGCACCGCCACCAGGCCGGTGTCTTCGGCCGGGGCTTCGGCGGAGGGGCGCAGCGCCGCCGGGGTGCGGGTGGCATAGCTGGCTTCCACCGAGGCCACCGGGCCAAACCAGCGGCAGGCCAGGTCGAGCCCGTGCGCCATGAAGTTGGCGAAAACGCCGCCGCCGTGCTCGCTGGCCCACAGCCAGGGATAGGTGTTGGGCGTTTCGGCCAGAAAGCTGTTGTAGAAATCCATGTGCATTAGCCGCAGGCGGCCCAGCACGCCTTGCTCGAGCACGTTGGTCATGTGCCGCAGGGTGGGCACGAACCGCAGCCCATAGGCCACCGCGCCCAGCCGGCCGCGCGCCTGCGCCAGGCCGACCAGCACGCGGGCATCGGCCGCGCAGCCGGTGTAGGCCACCTCCACCAGCACATGCTTGCCGGCGGCCAGCGCGGCGGCGGCGTAGCCGGCATGCGTAGGCGGCGGCGAAGCAATAGCAATCAGGTCGAGCCGGGAGGCCATGAGCTTGCGGGCGTCAGTATACCAATAGGGGATGTTGTTCTCGGCCGCCACGCGCTCGGCTGTGCCGGGCGTGCGGGCACACACCGCCACCAGATCGTACTTGGTGTTGGCCTTGAAAGCCGGCAGGTGCACCTGCGCGCCGTAGTGCAGGCCGATCAGGCCTACGCGAATAGCCATGCCCCTCGTTTCATCCTACGTCAGTCGCGCACGCTAATCGCGCACGCTAATCGCGCGTCATCAGCATCAGCGCGCGAAAGGCGCGGTGGGCGGTGATCATATCGGGTAACGTGAGCTCCAGCCGCGTGCCATCAATGCGCTCGGTGCCGGGCATGAGATAGCCCCGGTCGGCGTACTGCGTGTGTTGAAACTCCACCGCCAGCCGCACCGGCTCGGCCACGACGAACGGCTTGGCCGCCGTGCCCGCGCGCAGCTTCATCACCCCGCGCGCACACGCGTCGCAGATGCGTTCGCGCGCCTCGCCCAGCGGCAGGCACTGAGCGGCGAACCGGCCGGTGGCGTTCTTGACCACCGCGATTTCCAGCTCCGGCCCCAATTGGTCTTGCGCCTCGGCCCCGGCGTGTTGATCGCCAGTGAAGGCCACCACCGGCACGCCCCAGGCGCCCGCCAGCGCCGCGTTCAAGCCGATCTCGCCGACCAGTTTGTCGTTCAGGTAAACGGCCCGCGTGCGCGTGTCGGACCAGCTATGGTCGAGCACGGCCTTCTTGGTGTTCTGCATGGCATGGTAGCCCACGAAGATCACCGCGTCGGGCGTGGGCTTGTCGTCTAGCCCTTGCAGCATCGAGTAGGGCGACGGCGTGCCGGAGTTAAGCCGGGCGCGCGGGTCGAGCGTTTCGATCAGAATGTTGCGGGCGTCCCAGTGGCCGTCGGCCACCACCACCTCGTCCGCGCCGCCGGTGAACGCGCCGTTGACGGCGGCATTCACATCGCCGGTCATCAACTGCCGCCCGCGCGTCTGATATTCGGCCGTGCCGGGCGTCACCTGCTCCCAGTCCACGATGCCGGAGATGCCTTCCATGTCCGCCGAGATCAACACTTTCATACAGTTACAGCCGTCCTTGAGCATATGCGCCGAAGATGCCCGCCATTATCCCCGCGCACAGGTGGATGGGCAAACGCCCGCGCAGGCCACCGCGCCCGCGGGGGGTCCTAAAAAAGTGTCGCGTGACACTTTGAATTTTCCAAAATCCCTTCCAAGTAAAACAATTTCCTGTCATCCTAAGCACATGGTCCCGCCTGCCCGTTCGGTCCTTGCTTCTGCTGCCCGTGGCCGTTGCTTCTGGCCGTGTCCCCCCATCTCAGTCGCCGCGCGCGCTAGTGACATGAGTGACGTTTCGCCAAGCTCAACTGGTCAGAGTGACAGTGCCGGTAGGCCTGACACTCTCCCGCCCTCAATTGGTCTAGGTGACAGTGCCGCGAAGCGGCCTGACACCCTCCCGCCCTCAGTTGGTCAAGGTGACAGTGCCGCGAAGCGGCCTGACACCCTCCCAAGCCCAAGTGGTCACCATGGCGCTCCCACCTCCCACCTCTCACCTCCCACCGCTCACTTCCCCGCTTAAGGCCGCCGCAGCCACCACCAGCGCAGCCGCCCCAGCGCCGGGCGCAACGCCGCCAGCAGCAGCGCCCCCAGCGCAATGTGCACCACCAGCCCCACCCGCGCCGCCGGCAGACGGTCGACGCCGATGATCTGGCCCGCATAGTCCCCGGCAATCAACCCGGCCGCGCCCGCCGCCACGGTCCAGGCCAGCGCCGCGCCGAGCAGCGCCCCGCGCCGGCCGAGGTCGTAGCCGGTGCGGCCGAAGTAAGCGCCCAACCCGCCGCCGCCCAGCCCGCCCACCACGCTGCCGATGGCCGTGCCCAGCACGCCATAGCTAAACTCCACCTGCATCAGCCCGCGCACAAAGGTCAGCCCGGCCAGGCCCTGCTCGGCCACCACCACCACGGCCAGCACCAGCAGGCCCAGCGGCAAGGCCAGCAGCCCGGCCGTGGCCCCCAGCACCAGCCCAAAGCGCTGCGCCCCGGCCTGGTCGGGGATGGCCCCAGCCGTCAGGTCGGCCAGGGCGGCGGCGGCCCCCACGCCCAGCGCGCCCAGCGCCACGCCCAGCCACAGTTGGCCCAGGGCCACGCCCAGCACCGCGCCGGCCGCCGCCCCCAGCGCCGCGCCCAGGCCGGCCGTCACCCACTGGCGCGGCGGCGTGCGCCAGCCGGCCACGAACGCCGGCGGGGCGGCCGGCACACCAGAACGGCCAAACCACGGCAGCAGCCGCCAGGGCTGCCGCGTGCCGCAGTAAGCGCAGAAGCGGTCGCCGGGCGGCAGGTGTTTCTGGCAGTTGGCGCAGGTGTTCATGGGCCGCTCAGGCGCGCAGGCCGCAGCGCGGGCAGAACTTGGCGTTGGCGGGGATGGTGCGGCGGCAGTGCGGGCAGGCGCGCGTGCCGCCCAGCCGCGTGGCGCAGTGCTGGCAGTAAATCTCGCCGCCGGGGTTGGCCTGGCGGCAGTTGCGGCAGTTCACCAGCACCGGCGTCGGGGCCGGGCTGCTCAGCGGCAGGTTGAGCTGTTTCATCA
>JAYUUW010000506.1:0-7422 GCA_043754665.1 Anaerolineales bacterium
GTTTGAAGGAGATTGTGCCGTATGGTTCGTTTGCGCTTACGCAAGGTGGGCTCCAAGGCCCAGCAGAGCTTCCGTCTCGTGGCCGCCGAGAGCGAACACCCGCGCGATGGCCGCTTCTTGGAAAACCTGGGCAGCTACAACCCCCGCACCGAGCCGGCCACCATCGTGCTCGATGAGGCCCGCATCCTGCACTGGCTGCAGGTCGGCGCCCAACCCAGCGAGTCGGTCCTCCAGTTGTTCAAGGTCACCGGCACCACCGAGCGCTTCGCCCGCCTCAAAACCGGCGTGGCGCCCGAAGTGCTGGCCGCCGAAGCGGCTGAGGCCGCCCTCAAGCGGAACACCAGCACCAAGACCGGCCCCAACGCCGGCGTGGCCCGCTTGTCCAAGAAGAAGAAGGCCGCCGCCGCGAAGGCCGCTGCCGCCGCCTAGTTTCGGCTAAACCCGCCGCCGTATTTTGGCGGCTGGCGCTTACCTGTCCTTTGCCTCGCCCCGGTCCCAGTGCCCCGCGCTGGGGCCGGGGTGGGTGGCTTAGAGAGGGAGTTCCATGAAAGACCTCGTCCAATACATGGCCGAAGCCCTCGTCGATGACCCCACCCAGGTCACCGTCACCGAGGTGCCTGCCGGCTCTGACTTTATCCTCGAGCTGCGCGTTGGCCCTGGCGACATGGGCCGCGTCATCGGCCGCCAGGGCCGGGTCGTCAACGCCATGCGCGCCCTGGTGCAGCTCTGCGCCGCCCGCGACGGCCGCCGCGCCCAGCTCGAAATCATCGACTAGGGCCCGCCCCGCCTTTATGGCCCTCGACTTTCTGGCGGTCGGCCGCGTCCTGCGCCCCCACGGCGTGCGCGGCGAACTGCTGCTCGCCACCCTCACCGACTTTCCCGACCACCTCGCCGAGGTCAAGACCGTCTACCTGGGCGACGACGCCGCGGCCCACCCGCTGGCCGCCGCCCGCGTCCATCGCGGCCAACTCATCATCCGCCTGGCCGATGTGCCCGACCGCGACGCCGCTGACGCCTTCCGGGGCCAGCTTGTCCAGATCAAGGCCGTCGCCGCCGCGCCCCTGCCGCCCGGCACCTACTATCACCACCAACTCATCGGCCTGGCCGTCGTCACCGACGCCGGCGAACCCCTCGGCGCGCTCTCCGACGTGCTCGAAACCGGCGCCAATGACGTTTATGTGGTCACCGGCCCCACGCGGGAAATCCTGCTCCCGGCCATCCGCAGCGTCATCCTCACCATTGACCTGCCGGCCCGCCAGATCATCGTCCACGTCCCGGACGGTTTGCTCGAAACCTAGCTCAACTGTTCCAATTTCGACTCCAATTTAATCCCAAAACGTCCGGCTTTTCCGGTAGAAATTGTGTTTCATGCCGTTCGACGCGCCGGCCGGGGGTTGACACTCTGTAAAACCCTATGTTATTCTGCCCCGCGCCTCCGCTGCACCGCCAACCTTGCCCGTGTCCCAGGCGGTGCGCCGGCCTTAGGGGACCGTGGACCCTCGCTACTGGATCGGCTTCAATCTGGTCAAGGGCATCGGCCCAGTCAAGTTCCGCCGGCTGCTCGATCATTTTGGCGACCTTGAGGCCGCCTGGAACGCCTCGCTCCCGGCCCTGGCGGCGGCCGGCCTCGACCGCCGCTCCATCGAAAACCTGCACCAGGTCCGCGCCGGCCCCGATCTAGACGCCGAATTGCGCCTGATCGACCGGCTGGGCGTGCAGGTGCTCACCTGGGACGATGAGGAATATCCTCGCAATTTGCGTGTCATCGCCCAGCCGCCGCCCATTCTGTATCTCAAAGGCGCGCTGACCCCGGCGGACGAATGGGCCGTGGCCGTGGTCGGCACCCGCCACGGCACGCCCTATGGCCGCGAAGCCGCCCGCGACCTTTCGGCGGCGCTGGCCGCCAACGGCGTCACGGTCGTCAGCGGTTTGGCGCGCGGCATCGACGCCATCGCCCACCAGGCTGCGCTCGATGCTGGCGGGCGCACCCTGGCGGTTCTCGGCTCCGGGCTAGGCAACATTTACCCGCCTGAGCACGCCAAACTGGCCGAGGCCATCGCCCGCGCTGGCGCCGTTATCAGCGATTACGCCCTCGGCACGCCGCCGGATAGCGTCAACTTTCCGCCGCGCAACCGCATCATCAGCGGCCTGTCCAAAGGCGTGCTCGTCATCGAAGCCGGCGAGGGCAGCGGCGCGCTCATCACGTCTGACTTTGCCGCCGAACAGGGCCGCGATGTGTTCGCGGTGCCGGGCAGCATCTTTCAACGGGCGGCGCAAGGTACCAACAAGCTCATCCAGCAGGGCGCCAAGCTCGTCAACAGCGTCACCGATGTGCTGGAAGAGCTGAACCTGACGGCGGTCAACGAGCACCGCGCCGCCCGCACCGTGCTCCCGGCCGATGCCACCGAGCAGCGCCTGTTGGCCTGCCTCACCGCAGACCCAGTGCACATTGACGAGATCGGGGCGCAGGCAGGGCTGCCCATTTCGCAGGTCTCGGGCGCGTTGGCGCTCATGGAGCTCAAAGGGCTGGTGCGGCAGGTGGGCGGCATGCACTATGTGGTCGCCAAGGAACCGCGCGCCGGTTACCAGGTAAATGAATAGCGTGATATGACCGACCTACACCAGTACTATGCCGTCATCATGGCCGGCGGCGGCGGCACCCGCCTCTGGCCGCTCTCGCGCCAAGACCGCCCCAAGCAGTCGCTGCCGCTGCTGGGCGACCGCACCATGTTCCAAATTGCCGTGCAGCGCCTGGCGCCGCTCTTCCCGCCCGAGCGTATTCTGGTGGTTACCAACGCCCGCTACGCGCCCGACTTGCAGCGCCAGGCCCCCGAGCTGCCCGCCGCCAACTTCGTGCTCGAGCCGGCCGCGCGCGGCACCGCGCCCGCCATTGCGCTGGCCGCTCAGGTGCTTCAGCAGCGCTCGCCGGCCTCAATTATGGCCTGCCTCACGGCCGACCACCACATCGGTCAGGAAGGCCGCTTCCGCGACCTGCTGGCCGCCGCCGCCGCCGTGGCCGAGACCGATTACTTGGTCACGCTCGGCATCGCGCCGACGTTTGCTGCCACCGGCTTTGGCTACATCCAGCGCGGCGCGCCGCTGGGTCGCTACGGCGGCTTCGAGGCCTTCCGGGCGGTGCGCTTCAAAGAGAAGCCGGCCGCGCCCGAAGCCGAAGCCATGCTGGCCGACGGCCTGCACTCGTGGAACTCGGGCATGTTCGTCTGGCGCACCGCCCGCATTCTGGCCGAGGTCGAGCGCCAGTTGCCGGAGCTGCATCGTTTGCTGAACCAGGCCGCCGCGGAGCCGGCCGCCTTGCCCGCTTTGTGGGCCGCCGCACCCAACGTCACCATCGACTACGGTATTATGGAAAACGCTCCCGAAGTCGCCGTGCTGCCGGCCGAGGGACTGGAATGGAGCGACATCGGCAGTTGGGAAGCGCTGCTCGACGTGCTGCCGCCCGACGCCAATGGCAACATCGTCATCGGGGCGGAGCATCTCGCGGAGCAAACCGCCGGCGTGCTGGTGCATAGCTCCAACGCCCACCCGCGCCGGCTGATCGCCACGATTGGGCTGAAAAACATGGTCATCGTCGATACCGACGACGTGCTGCTGGTATGCCCGCGCGAGCGCTCGCAGGAAGTCCGCGCCCTGGTCGACCAGTTGAAACAGCGAGCCGGTGGTAAAGTCTATCTCTAGTGTGTCAGTCGGCGTGGTCGGGCAGGGGGCCAGTCTGCCGCTCGGCCGCACGATTGTGCGAAGTTAGGACAAAGAGTTAATGGAAGCGTATTGCGTCAAGTGCAAAGCTAAGCGGGAGATGGTCAATCCCATCGCCGTCTTCACCGCCACCGGCGGCCCGGCCACCAAAGGCCAGTGCGCCGTGTGCGGCACCAACCTGTTCCGCATGGGCGACACCGACGCCCACGCCGAGCTGGAGCGCCCCGAGCGCACCGCGCCTAAGCCGCGCGCCGCCAAAGCGACCAAGAAGGCCGCCAAATCGGCCAAGGGCGGTGCAAAGGGTGGCCCGCGCCACGGCAGCCTGGTCATCGTCGAGTCGCCCGCCAAGGCTAAGACCGTCGGCCGCTTCCTCGGGCGCGGCTATACCGTGCGCGCCTCGGTCGGCCATGTGCGCGACCTGCTGCGTTCCACGCTCTCGGTCGATGTCGACCACGACTTTGCGCCCAAGTACCGCGTGCCCAACGAGAAGCGCGAGGTGGTCAAGGCGCTCAAGGCCGAGGCCGCGCACGCCGCCCACGTCTTCCTCGCGACCGACCCTGACCGCGAAGGCGAGGCCATCGCCTGGCACCTGCTCGAAGCCGCCGAGATCGAGCCGGCGCGCGCGCAGCGCGTGGTCTTTCACGAGATCACCCGGCCTGCCATCGAAGAGGCCTTTGCCCATCCCCGTGACATCTCCATGGAACTGGTCAACGCCCAACAGGCGCGCCGCATCCTCGACCGGCTGGTTGGCTATTCGCTCAGCCCGCTGCTGTGGGCCAAAGTGCGCGGGCGGCTCTCGGCCGGGCGCGTGCAGTCCGTGGCCGTGCGCCTCATCGCCGACCGCGAGCGCGAGATTGACGCCTTCACGCCGGTCGAATATTGGAGTGTCGATGCCGAGCTCGCCAAAGCCGTCGTCAACGGCAACGGCAAAGCCCAGACCGTCCGCGCCCGCCTGGTCAAGGTCGGCAGCGACGACGTGGGCACCGGCGACAATTGCCTGCTGAAGACCGAGGCCGCCGTGCAGGCCATTCTGCCCGACCTGGAAACCGCCGCCTACCAGGTGGCCCGCGTCAAGATCGGCGAGCGCCGCCGCAACCCCTCGGCCCCCTTCACCACCAGCACCTTGCAGCAGGAGGCCTCGCGCCGCCTGGGCTTTACCGCCAAGCGTACCATGGCCACCGCCCAGCAGTTATATGAAGGCATTGAGGTCGGCGACGGCCAGGCCACCGGCCTGATTACCTATATGCGGACCGACAGCACCAACGTCTCCACGCAGGCGCAGCAAGAGGCCCGCGTGTGGGTCGAGCAGCGCTACGGCGCGGAGTACCTGCCCGCCGAAGCGCCGGTGTATAAAACCCGCGCCAAGGGCGCGCAGGAGGCCCACGAGGCCATCCGCCCCACGCAGGTCGACCGCGAGCCCAAGGCCATCACCGAGTACCTCTCGAAGGACCAACTGCGGCTCTACACCCTCATCTGGCAGCGCTTCGTCGCCAGCCAGATGGCCGCCGCCATCTTCGACACCCTCTCGGTTGAGATCCTGGCCCAGGCCAGCGCCCAGAGCTATCTTTTCCGGCTGTCAGGCTCCACGCTCAAGTTTGCCGGCTTCCTGGCGATCTACGAAGACGCCAAAGACGAGGACGCCCCCAGCGAGGACGAGGCCGAAGCCAATTTGCTGCCGCCCCTGAGCGTGGACGAGGTGCTGGCCCTGGTGCGCGTGCTGCCCGAGCAGCACTTCACTCAGCCGCCGCCGCGCTTCACCGAGGCCAGCCTGGTGAAGTCGCTGGAGGAGTACGGCATCGGCCGCCCCTCCACCTACGCGCCCACCATCTCCACCATCCAGCAGCGCGGCTACGTGCTCAAAGAAGACAAGCGCCTGGTGCCCACCGAGACCGGCCTGATCGTCAACGACCTGCTGGTCAACCACTTCCCTGAGATCGTGGATGTGAACTTCACCGCCAACATGGAGAACGAGCTGGACCAGATCGCCGACGGCGAGCGCGACTGGGTCGGCGTGCTCAATGAATTTTGGGGTCCGTTCTCGGGCCAGGTGAAGGCCGCCGAAGCCGACATGCCGCAGGTCAACACTGGCCCCGAATACGTGGGCCGCGACTGCCCCGAGAGCGGCCACCCGCTCATCATCCGCTGGGGCCGCTACGGCAAGTTCATCGGCTGCTCCGACTTCCCCAAGTGCCGCTACACCGAGCCGTGGCTGGAGAAGCTGGGCGTGTTCTGCCCCAAGGACCACGGCGACCTGGTGGAACGCAAGACCCGCAAGGGCCGCGTGTTCTACGGCTGCGCCAATTACCCGGCCTGCGACTTCACCTCGTGGAAGCGGCCGCTGCCGCAGCCCTGCCCGAACTGCGGCGGCCTGCTGGTGGTCGCCAACAAGAACTTCGCCCAGTGCCTGGCCTGCGAGCAGCAGGTGCCGCTGGCCGAACTGGCGTCGATTGAGCCGGCCGGCGACGCTCAGGCCATTCCGCTGATCGAAACCGTTAGCACCAACTAGCTGACGGCTTCCGGTTGTACTGAAGGCTGACCAGGCGGCTGGCGCGGCCATTGATTGCGCGCTTGTGGCCGACCGAAGATATGGCAAAGAGAATCAGGGTGAGACTCCTCACCCGCGCACGGGCCGCGCTAGGATTGGCGACCTGAGGCGGGGTTCGGAGTGACATTGAGGCCATTGGGGGTGGCGGCGGTGGTCTCGCTTTTGTCGAGACGGGTAGGGCGCGGCCCAATGGGGTTGGCGCTCCGTTCATCCACTCCCTACCAGGTTTTCCCTTTAGGCCCCTCTGGCCCCTTATACCCTTCCCCCGAGTCCCCTGAGTCCCTTGCCCTTCCCCCTCTCCCACCGGGCACGAATCCTGCAACACACCTCTCCGTTAGAGTTGCGTTTGGCTATTGTCTGCTATACAATCCAACGCGACTTACGTGCACAATGCGCGTATTAACCACTGCGGCGGAAGCGCCAGGGAAGAGGCCGATCCGCCGGGCGCCGGTGCTCACCATGCTCGCCGGCGGCCCCGCCGGATGAGGGACTGCCATGACTAATTCACTGCAAGGGTTGACCAATTTCGCCAAACAGCGCCCGTTCCTGGTCGCTGGGGCGGCGCTGGTGTTCGGGTTCTTTGTCGGATGGTTCCTCATGGGTTGGGGGCTGTGGCCCATCGACTTTGTCGATGGCAACCCCGCCCAACTGCGCGCCGACTACCAGCAGGATTACGTCCGGCTGGTGGCCGCTGAGTATGCCCTGAACCCCGACCGCGACCGGGCTGCCGCGCGCATCAATGCGCTTGGCCCGAGCGCCAGCACGGTGCTGTCGACCACGGTCGCGGCGTCGCAGGGCGAGGAAGCCCTGCGGGTGCTCCAGTTGCAGCAGGTGCTCCAAATCTCCGGCGCGCTGAACCCTGACGCCGGCGCCGGGACGGGCAATGGCGCTGAGCCCAGCCTATGGCAGCAGTTCAGCCTGCCGTTGCTCGGCTGCACCCTGCTCATCCTGCTGATCATCGCCGCCATCGGCGCGTGGTATGTGTGGAGCACCGGCATGCTCAAGCGGGGCCGCCCAGCGGCCGCCGGGGCTGCACCGGCCACGCGCGCCCGGCCCTCGGCCGCGGCCACGCGCGCCTCCCAGCCGCCTAAGACAGATTACTCGGCCGCCGCCGCGACCACGCTGGCCGGCGCAACGGCCACGCCTACCGGCGGGCCGCCCGT
>JAYUUW010000507.1:0-4716 GCA_043754665.1 Anaerolineales bacterium
TTGATAAATCCAACTTGTTTGGTCTTGATGATCTCGGCGATGGATTTCGCCTTGGCGGGATCAGTGGTCATGCAGATTACTCCTTGAAAAGTGATGCGGCTGAGGCGGTCAGTTTACCCGCAAAGGGGCGATTGCTCAATGCGGGCCGGCGCGGGGGGAGTGCGCTGCGCTTGTCCAGCGAATGCCTTTGGCTTCCCCTTTTTCTTTTTCTTTTTCTCTTTCTTTTTCTCTCGCCGCCGCTACTGCGGCGGCGGCGGCAACAACTTGGTTTCCGCCCTTGTCCCCGGCACGCGCCAAATCCAGTGCGTCAGCGACCCCAGCCCCGCCAGGATGCCGCACACCAGCAGCATCGTCCGAATGCCGATCACCTCGGCCAGCGCCACCGCGATCAGCGGGCTGATGAACGCGCCAACGTTCAAGACCATGGCAAACAGCCCGTAGAACTCGGTGCGCCGGGCCTCCGGCAGCGTCTTGATCAGCACGGTCGAATAGCTCACATTGATGCCGCCCGAGAACAGGCCGTTGAGGGCGTCGAGCACCAAGATCGGCGTCAGCCCCGGCACCAGCGCCACCAGCGCCGGAAAGAACCCCACGCTCAAAATCGTCAGCCGGAAGGTGCGGTCGGGCTTCAGCCGCTCACCCGCCCAGCGCCAGAACAGCAGCCCCACAATCGTGGCCACCCCGCCCACCGTGGCGTGCAGCCCCAGCCAGGCGTCGCTGGCCCCCAACTCACGCACAAAGCGCAGAATGTACAGTGGCCCGGCCATCCACAGGCCCACGCTGTGCGCGATGGAGTTGAGCGTGATCACCACAAAGTCGCGGTGCTCGGGCGCGAACAGGTCGGCCGGCCACGGCCGCCAGGCGTGCCAGGGCTGCTTGGGGGCGGCCGGCGGGCGCGGCGGCGGCGGCCGGTGGTTCACCCGCACCCGCACCAAATGCGCGATGCTGGTCATGCCGCACAGCCAGCCCACCACGTAGAGCACCTGATAGTTGTTGGGGAACAGCGTCTGGCTCAGGCCCAGGCCCACGGCGTAGGTGATCACGCTCGTCACCGACGAGCTGATGAACTGCCGCACCGAGAACACCCGCATGCGGTGCTGCTCCGGAACGGCCTCGGCCATCCACGCCTGGCTGCCCACGCCCCAAATGTGCGCCGGGATGCCGAACACCACCAGCAAATACACCGCCAGCCGCCCCTGCGGCAGCCAGTCGAGCGTGACCCATGGGATCAGGGCCAGCAGCAGAAAGCCGGTCCAGTGGATGCCCAGCGCGGTCAGAATCCAGCGGGTGGGCTTGGGCCGCCCCTGCAAGAACTGCGCGGCCGGCACCGCCACCAGCATGGCCATCAGTGCCGGCAGCGCGCTCAGCAGGCTGATGTCGCCGTTGGTGGCCCCCAGCCGCAGCACATAGGCGCTGTTGAACGCAATGATGCCGCCTAAGATGGAGGAAAAGAAAATCTCGCGATAGAGCAAGCGCGCATTGCGCGCATCGGCCGGGTGGAAGAGCATGACGGTGGGTGGCGCTTGAGTGAGCGAACGGCGGGCGCAGCCGGAGTGTTCCGGCCGGCGGCCCAGTGAGGACGATCAGCTAAAGAGTGGTGTTAGGCCGGTGGCTGCGCCGGCGTCAGCGCCAGCCGCGCGAACCCCCGCGCCCGTTCGGTGATGGCCGCGAACTGCCCGGTAGCCACCAACTGCTTGTCGATCAGTTGGCCGCCCACGGCCACGGCCACGGCGCCGGCCGCCAGGAACTGCGGCGCGTTTTCCAGCGTCACGCCGCCGGTGGTAATCAGGCGCAGGTGCGGCAGCGGCCCGAGCACATCGCGCAGGTAGCCGGGGCCGCCCACGCTGGCCGGGAACACTTTGACATACGGGCTGCCCCAGTCATAGGCCTGCTGCATCTCGGTCGGCGTCATCGCGCCGCACACGCACAGCACGCCCTCGTCTTTGCAGAACTGCACCACCTCGCGCCGCAGAATCGGTGTCACCAGGAACTGCGCGCCCGCCGCCACCGACCGCACCGCGCCGTCTAGGTCGAGCACGGTGCCGGCCCCCAGACAAAAGTCGTCGCCAAACGCCGCGCGCGCCTGGGCCAGCGCCTCGAGCGCGCCCGGCGTGGTCAGCGTGAATTCCAAAATCGACAGGCCGCCGGCCAGCAGCGCCTCGGCCACCTGCAGCAAGCGGCTGCCGTCGTCGAGCCGCGCAATCGCGATCACGCGCCCCTGTTCCAGCCTCTGTGCCACTGCCTGCATACTGGTCATCTGCCGTCTGCTCCCGTTCAAGTGGTGATAGCCATAAGCGCCTGCTCACAAAGCCAGGCGCCGACCACTATTGTATAGCAGGTTCAGCCCTCCGGGGGATACCCAAGATTCGCGCTAAAAACTTGGCATAATCGCCCAGCCGGCCGTGCTCCCGCCCCGCCAAATTGCCTCTTGCCAATAGAACATTAACTCTATACGCTTTGACCATGCGCGGGCCATCCGTGATCTCGGCCTCACCCTTTACCAACCGTATCCCACTAGCCGCCCCCAGCGCAGCGTGGTCCCCAGCGCAACACTCGCGACACTCTCAGCATCGCTGATACCCAGCGCGACAAACGCGGTAGCAATTCAAATATCGTCCCTGTCCACCACTTTTGACCCTGGTGCAGCCCGTTAGCTCCCGCTGCCCCTTCGTGCCCATTCGTTCCCTAATTCGTGCCCATTCGTGGCCAAGGTTTTTCCGACTTCTGACCTCTGACCTCCTGCTATAATCCCCCCAGCCGAACTATTAGAGAGTCGAACCAATGACCACCGCACTCGAAACCGCCGCCTGGGAAGTGCTCGATGTCATCCCGCTCGTCATGCGCACCGTGCGCACCGAGATGCGCCGCCACCGCGCCCCCGGCCTCTCCGTGCCGCACTTCCGGGTGCTGGCCTACCTGGGCAGCAACGCCGGCGCCTCGCTCTCCGAAGTCGCCGAGCACGTCGGGCTCCAGCTTCCGTCCATGTCCACCCTCATCGAGGGCCTGGTCACGCGCGGCTTTGTCACGCGCGCCCCCAGCGCCGCCGACCGCCGCCGCGTCACCCTCAACCTCACCGCCCTCGGGCAGGCCACCCTGGCCACCGCCCGCCAGAACAGCCAGGCCAAACTGGCCGAACGGCTGGCCGCCCTCTCGCCCGCCCAGCAGGCCGGCATCATCCAGGCCATGCAGGCCCTGCGCACGGCCTTCACCCCCGAGCCGGAACCGGCCGCCGCCGCCTAACCCTCACCCGGAGCCATGGGCGTGACCACCGACACGGTGCGCGACGAGCGCGCCCCGCGCGACCCGCTGACCCCACCGCCGTCGCGCGTGCCGGAGACCTTCCGCGCCCTGCGGCACCGCAACTTCCAGCTTTACTTCGGCGGGCAGCTCGTCTCCGTCGCCGGCACCTGGATGCAGATCATCGCCCAGGGCTGGCTGGTCTACCGCCTCACCCACTCCGAGTGGACCCTGGGCGTGGTTGGCTTCGCCTCGGCCATCCCGGCCCTGCTGGTCTCGCCGTGGGGCGGCGTCATTGTCGACCGCGTCTCTAAGCGCAACCTGCTGGTCGTGGCCCAAGCCGCCGCCATGCTGCTGGCCTTCATTCAGGCCGCCCTGTCCTTCACCAACCAGACCGAGGTGTGGCACGTCATCCTGCTGGCTGTCGGGCTGGGCTTCGTCAACGCCTTCGAAGCGCCCGCGCGGCAAGCCTTCACCGTGGAGATGGTCGGCCGCGAGGACCTCACCAACGCCATCGCCCTCAGTTCCATGATGTTTAACGGGGCGCGCATCATCGGCCCGGCCCTGGGCGGCCTGCTGCTCGCCACCGTCGGCGACGGCTGGTGCTTCCTCATCAACGGCCTGTCGTTCCTGGCCGTCATCGGCGGGCTGCTGGCCATGCGTGTCACCCCGCCCCCGCCGCCGCCGGCCAAGGCCGCCCCCTGGCGCGAGCTGGCGGCCGGGCTGCGCTACGTCTTCGGCCACGCCGAGCAGTTCGGGCTGCTGCTGCTGGCCACCATCTACTCCGTCTTTGGCCTGTCCTATGCCACCATCCTGCCGGCCTTCGTCGACCGCGTGCTGCACGCCGACGCGGCGGCCTTCGGCGTCATCAACGCCGTCACCGGGCTGGGGGCCGTTTGCGGCGCGCTGTTCATGGCCCGCTACGGCAATGGCGGGCAGCGCGGGCACTGGCTGTTTATCTCGTGTTTGGTCTTCCCCATCGCGCTGGCTGCCTTCGCCTACACCCCCGCCTACCTGCCCTCGCTCGGGCTGGCGTTTATCTTAGGCCTGGCCTTCATGATCCAATTCACCTGCATGAATACGCTCTTGCAGTTGCATGTGTCCGACCTCATGCGCGGGCGGGTCATGGCGCTCTACGTGCTCACCTTCTTCGGCTTCCTGCCGTTCGGCAACCTGGCCATCGGCGCGCTATCAGAGGCCTGGGGCCTCAGCCTCACCCTAGCCCTCAGCGCCGGGGTCTCGCTGGTGTTGGCCGGCGTGGTCTTTCTGCTCGTGCCGCGCCTGCGCCAACTGCCCTAAACCCGCGTAGAATAGATGTTGGGGCCGCACCGGGCGCCCAGGACAAATTGGCATGACTGTTGAGCCGCACCCACCGCCGGGAGAACCCGCCGCCGCGCCCGTGCGCGTGCTGGTGGTCGATGACGAACCGGCCATCCGCCGCTTCTTGCGCGTGGCGCTGGCCGCGCACGGCTACGTCCT
>JAYUUW010000508.1:0-5373 GCA_043754665.1 Anaerolineales bacterium
CGGAACAGCACCTTGCCGTCGTCGGAGTAGCCCACCGCCAGCGCGTGCGTCTCCAGCACCCGGTCGCCCGAGCGCAGCGTGGTCGAGAGATCGAGCTTAATCTGCGCCATCTCGCGCGGCCGGTCGACCAGGCTGATGCGCGCATCCTCGCCGCCGAGCATGCGCTCCAGCCGCCGCTGCCGCCCTTGCGCCTGGCGCGTGTTCTGCCCGGCCATGTTGCGCCGGATGAAGTCTTGCTCTTTGGCGATGACGGCGCGCTGGGCGTCGTACTCGGTGCGCTGGCGGGCGTCGCGGTCGGCGCGCTGCACCAGGTAGGCCGAGTAGTTGCCGCGATATTCGGCCAGCCGCCCGTAGGCCAGCTCCCAAATCGTGGTCACGACCTGATCGAGAAAATAGCGGTCGTGCGAAACGATCAGCACCGCGCCGCCCCAGGCGGTGAGCCAGGTTTCCAGCCACTCGACCGCGTGAATGTCGAGGTGGTTGGTCGGCTCGTCGAGGATCAGCAGGTCGGGGCTTTCGAGCAGCAGCCGGCCCAGCAGCGCGCGGGTCTTCTGCCCGCCCGAAAGCTGCGCCACCGGCCGCGTGTAATCGACCAGCACAAAGTTCAGGCCGTCGAGCACCTGCCGGATGCGCGTTTCGTACGAGTAGCCGCCGTCCAGCTCAAACTGATGCTGCAGTGCGCCGTAGCGTTCGAGCACCTCGTCCGACTGGGCCGGGTCGGCCATGGCGGCTTCCAGGCGGCTCAACTCGGCCTCGCGCGCGCGCAGGTCGGTGAAGGCCGTGAGCATCTCTTCCCACAGTGTGCCCTCGGAATAGAGCGCCGCCTCTTGCGGCAGGTAGCCCAGGCGCACGCCGCGCGCCCGCTGCACGCCGCCGCGCGAGGGGTCTTCCAGCCCGGCCATCAGCCGCAGCAGGGTGGTCTTGCCCGCGCCGTTCGGCCCCACCAGCCCCACCCGTGCCCCCTGCGGAATCGAGACATCGACCCCGGCGAAAATGTCGTCGGGGCCGTAAGATTTGGCGAGCTGGGTACCGGTGAGGAGTGACACAGTGGGTTAATAAGCCGCGCGAGGCGATTATACCAGCCCGCTTTGCGGAGAGACGCTGCGCGAAGTAAGAGAAAAAGAAAGAGAGAAAACCATCGCGTATTGACACAAAACCGCTGCCGCGCCTCCCTCCGTCACCTGGCTCACGTCAACCCCATTCGTGTCAATTCGTCTGGGGCGGCTCATTGGCCCAGTGCCTTGTCCCAGAGTCTCAAAACGCGCCGAGTGCTCCCCAAACCTCACCCCTCCCCCTTCGTGTCAATTCGTGACCAACGCCCTGCGCCGATAAAAAAACCAACTCCTGTGAACCACCGCCCCCTTCCCTCCCTACTCACCTTTTTCTCTTTTCTCTCAGCGCCACCGTCAGGTATATAATCGGGCCTCATGACTAACTCCCCTGCCCCGGCGGAAGACTATCGCGGGTTCTACATGGCCACGTTTGTGCTGGCGGTTGGCGGCTGGGCGGCGCTGGGCTACCTGGTGATGAACGTGGTGCCCGGCCCCGGCCCGCGCTGGCTGTTCTTCGTGGTCGGCCTCATGGCGCTCACCGGCACCGCCGCGCCGTTTGTGTGGTACCTCAACCGGCGCTTCGGCCGCCGCCCCGTGCCCTCGGGCGTGCTCATGCGCCAGGCCGTGTGGGTCGGCTTTGTGGTCGCCACCTGCGCCTGGCTGCAACTGGCGCGCACGCTCAACTGGGCCACGGCCCTGCTGCTGGCCGCCGGGCTGGCCGGCATTGAATGGTTCCTGCGCATGCGCGAGCGTGCCCGCTGGGAGCCGGGCTGGGAAACGGACGAAGAGCCCGCCCCCTAGCTGATCTGCCCTGATAATCCCTATCGACCCGCTGGATGACTTAGGATGCTAGACGAAATCACCGACCCGAATGAGATCCGCCGCTATCTCGACCGCCTGGCGCTCAGCATGCAGGCGGTGCAGCGCCGCCTCAAGCGCTTTGAGGAGGAGTTTGGCATGGACAGCGAAGTGTTCTACTCCAAGCTCCACAACGCCGAGCTGAGTGAGCGCATCGAGTACGCCGAGTGGGCCGGCGAGCACGAGATGCTCCAGCGCCTGCAGCAGCAGCGCGCCACGCTGCAAGCCCGCCTGACCGGCGGCCCTGCCGATCCCGCCGCATGAAGACCGACCTGGACCGCCTGATGGCCGAGCGTGGTTACGCCGCCTTGCTGGTGCTGGGCGGCGCGGCCCACAACGCCCCTATGCACTACCTGGCCAACGGCGCCAGCGTCACCGAGCACACGGCGCTGGTCAAGCCGGCCGGGGCCGCGCCCATCTTGTTTGTCAGCGCCATGGAGCGCGACGAGGCCGCCCGCTCTGGGCTGGAAGTGCGCCCCGCCCTGCACCGCCTGCACGCGCTGCGGGCCACCCCCGGCAACGACGAGGTGACCGCCACCGCCCGCTGGCTGGGCGAGCTGCTGGCCGAGTCTGGTGTGGCGCGCGGCACCGTGGCCGCCTACGGCCAGCAGGATTTGGGCGCGGGCCACCTGCTGCTCACCGCCCTGGCCGAACTGCACCCGCAGTACAACGTCGTGGGCGAGTTCGACCACAGCGTGCTGGGCCAGGCCATGACGACCAAAGACGCGGCCGAGGCCAAGCGCATCCGCGCGGTGGGCACGAAGACCCTCCGCGTCGTGGCCGGCACCGAGGCCTTCCTCACCCGTCACCGCGCCAAAAACGGCGTGCTGGTGCACAAGGACGGCGCGCGGCTGACCATCGGCGATGTCAAGCGCCACATCCGCGGTCTGCTGCAAGCCGAGAACATTGTGGACGCCGACAACGGCACCATCTTCGCCATCGGCCGCGACGCCGGTGTGCCGCACTCGCGCGGGCGCGACCGTGACCCCATCGCCCTGGGCCAAACCATCATCTACGACATCTTCCCGGCCGAGCCGGGCGGCGGTTACTTCTTCGATTTCACCCGCACCTGGTGCCTGGGTTTCGCCCCGCCCGAAGTGGCGCAGGCCTACGCCGATGTGCTGGCGACCTTCAAGACGGTGATGAAGGCGCTCACGCCCGGCACGCTCTGCCGCGACTATCAGCATTTGGCCTGCGACCTGCTGGAGGCGCGCGGCCACCCGACGCTGCGCACCGACCCGCGCGGGCTGGAGGGCTACGTGCACAGCCTGGCGCACGGCGTGGGGCTTAACATTCACGAAGCCCCCACCTTCAGCGGTGTGCCCACCAACGCCGACCGGCTGGAGCCGGGCATGGTGGTGACGATTGAGCCGGGCGTGTACTACCCCGAGCGCGGCTACGGCGTGCGCATCGAGGACTGCATTTGGCTCAACCCGGCCACGCTCAAATTTGAGACTCTCGGCCGCTATCATAAAAACCTGGTGCTGCACGGGCCGAACTGGTAGACGACCGATAGGCTGAGAGACTGACACCTATGCCCCGCATCCTGGCGCTTGAGACTTCCTGTGACGAGACCGCCGCCGCCGTGGTGGTGGATGGCACGACCCTGCTGGCGAACATCATCGCTTCGCAGGCCGCCAAGCACGCCCGCTATGGCGGCGTGTTCCCCGAGGTGGCTTCGCGCGCCCACATCGAAGTCATCTACGCCGTCGTCCACCAGGCCCTCAGCGATGCGCACCTCAGCCTGGCCGACATTGACGCCATCGGCGTGACGCGCGGGCCGGGGCTGCCCGGTTCGCTGGTGGTGGGCCTCAACACGGCCAAGGGGCTGGCGCTGGGGCGCGGGCTGCCGCTCATCGGCGTCAACCACCTCGAAGGCCATGTGTATTCGCTCTGGCTGGTGGAAAACGCGCCCGAGGTCGTGTTCCCGGTGCTGGTGCTGATCGTCTCCGGCGGGCACACGGAGTTGGTGCTGATGAGCGGCCACGGCCAATATCAGCGCCTGGGCGGCACGCTCGACGACGCGGCCGGTGAGGCCTTCGACAAGGTGGCGCGCCTGCTCGGCCTGCCCTACCCCGGCGGCCCGAGCGTGGAAAAGGCCGCCACGACCGGCAACCCGAACGCTTTCAAATTCCCGCGCGCCTGGCTTGAAGGCACCTGGGACTTCTCGTTCAGCGGCCTGAAGACCGCCGCGCTGTACGAGGTGAAGCAGCAGAAGCCCGGCCGCCCCATGAGCGCCGAGGCCGCCGCCGACACGACCCCGCCCGACCCGGCGCTGGTGCCGCACTTGGCGGCCAGCTTTCAGGCCGCGATTGTGGAGGTGCTGGTGGGCAAGGCCGTGGCCGCCGCCCAAAAGTTCGGCGTGACCGAGATTTTTGTGGCCGGCGGCGTGAGCGCCAACCAGGCCCTCAAAGCCGAGTTTGACCGCCGCGCCGCCTGCCCGGTGCGCGTGCCGCCGCTCGTCCTCTGCACCGACAACGCCGCCATGATCGCCGCCGCCGCCAACTTTCGCTACCTGGCCGGCCAGCGCGACGCCCTCGACATCGACGCCCTGCCGAATTGGAAGTTAGTGTGAGGCGAAGTGCGGATTTTTGAGTGGTGATTGCTGATTGATGATTGCGGCTTGAAGCGTTAGCCTGCGTGCCGTGCCAGAACGGGTTTCGTAGGGCCGTTCGCAAGAACGGCCGCCGCCCGCTACCAATCGAACGCCGTACATTCACTTCACAATTGGTCAGGGTCGAGCGGCAACGTCGTGCCGGCCCGGTGTTCCTCTAGCGCCGCCTGCGCCAACTGCTCTAGGCCGGCGGTAGATTTAGCAAGCGTACCCTCCCCCTCGACCAGCGCGATCTCTTCCGCCGTCAGCCCATACAACTCATACACCAGCGCGTCAATCTGCCGGTCGGTGGACTCAATCAGCCGCTCCAGCCGCTGCGTCTCGCCTGCGTCCTTGGCGGTGGCCGCCAGGGTGCCACTCTTGAGGGTGGCCGACTATGACTCTGCCTAGCAAGACCATGCGTTCCCCAAATTCCTATGATTACTTCTTCGCCCTGAGTAGCAAATTAGTACCAGTTAGGGCCTAGCGGAGCCTAAATGACTTCAAAAAACAAAGTCGCTAATGGGCTTAGTACATTCGCCTATGTAGACACGCCATTTTGTGATGTAGTGTAAAGATTACTTAGAGGTGATATTGTAAACAGGAGGTGGGAGATGCGCATTCATCGAGTATGGATCTTCAGCATCCTAATCGTAAGTCTCCTTTTCGTTGTGACCACAGCTTGGGCTGCAATTACCGCTCAATCGTTTGCCGCTCGCAATCTTACTGATGTCCGTGGCGTAAAGGCCAATATCTATACTGCTAATCCCCCTAGTATGACAACGAGACTTCGCATTACTACGAGACTTCAGGTTATGACTCCGAGATTTTAAGGTTACACTCCCAGGCGGCATCCGAGCGAAGGAGGTC
>JAYUUW010000509.1:0-7523 GCA_043754665.1 Anaerolineales bacterium
GGCGCGGGGCTGAATGACGAGCAAGAGCGCGTCGAGCAACTGGCCGATGACGGGGGCATCACCAGGGGCGGGCGGCGCGGCGAGCAGCGGCGAGGCCCAGTGAGAGCCGACGCCATAGGGCACATCGGCCAGCACGAGGTTGACGGTGGGCGGCGCGAGGTGGCGGCGCAGGGCCGGGCCGTCGAGCGCGTCGGCGGTGAAGCAGTGGGTGGGCAGGGCCGGCGCGGCGGTGGCCGCCAACAGATGCCGGAGGCGGGCGGCCGCGGCCAACGCCTGGCGATGCGAGTCTTTGCCGAAGCGGTCGTACAGGTCTTGAAGCTGTTGGATGCGCGCGTCGAGGCCGGGGAGCGACAGCAGGGCGAGGTTGCGCTGCGCCACCGCCAGCACCTCGGCCTGCGCGTCAGACGCGACCAGGGCGGCCAACTCGGGCCGGTGGCGGAAGGCCAGCGCCGCTAAGTGGTAGGCCGTGCCGCAGCACGGATCGTAGAGCGTGACGGGGCCGGCCAACCCGCCGGCGCGCAATGCCGCCAGGCCGGTTTGAAACAGTTCGTCCATGAGGCGCAGCGGGGTGGCGACGCGCCCCGGCAGGCCCAGCAGCACCTGGCCGCCGGCAAAGTCGGAATAGTCGGGCTTGGCGGCCAGATAGCGGTACTTCATGCGAGAGCCGCGCCCTCAACGAGCGGTGGTGGGGGCGGCGGGGGTCGGCGAACTGCGGCGGGAGGCGGCGGCGGGGCCGAGGCGCACCCAGCGCCACCAGAAGCGGGCCATGTCGGCCAGGGTGGCGGTGATTTGGCTCCAGCGGGCGCCGGTGGCGCGGCCGGTGCGGCGCGGCACATAGGCGATGGAGACTTCGACCAGGCGCGCGCCGAGGGCCTGGGCCTTGAGCAGCATCTCGGCCAGGAAGAAGGCGCTGCCGGTGTACTCCAGATCCATCTGGCGCAGCGTGGCGAGGCGGTAGAGGCTGATGTATTGGAACTGGTGCAGGGGCGTGCCGAAAAGCAGGCGCAAGAGCGTGATGTTGGCGAAGTGGACGAGGCGGCGGAAGCCGGAGTAGTCGCTCAAGTCGGAGCGGTTGCCGACGACGATGTCGGCCTGGGCGCTGGCGGCGAGGTAGACGGCGATGTCGGCCGGGTCCATGGCGAGGTCGGCAGGGATGAGGATGAGCCACTCGCTGGCGGCAGCGGCCACGCCGGTGGCGAAGGCCGCGCCGATGCCCTGGTTGACAGTATGGTGGACGACGCGCACGGCGGGCCGGGGCGGCGCGGCAGAGGCGGCGGCGAGTTCGTCGGCGAGGCGCGGGGTGGCGTCGCGGCTGCCGTCATCCACAATGAGAATTTCGGCGCTGACGTTGAGGGCGGCGAGGCGGGCGGCGACCACGGCCACACAGTCGGCGAGGCCGGCGCTTTCGTTGTAGGCCGGGATGAGGACGGTGAGGAGGGGGTGGTCGGTCACAGGGGGCTCACGGGCGGCGCGGCGGGGAAGGGGCGTCTCACGCCCACGGGGAGGATGATTGGACGAACGATTGGTGGGCGTTGCTCAGAAACTTGTGTCCGGCCAAAGCGACGGCAAAGATAGTCAGGGTGACGCTTCGCGCCTCACCGGCCCAAAGGGAGCGACAGGTCCATCGGCCTGAGGCCGGGTTTGGAATGACAAGGAAATCGAGGGGGGTGGCCGAAGAGTCTTGGTTCTGCCGAGGGGACCGGCGGGCAGCACCATGCGCGCTTCGAAATGACAAGGAGAACGAGGGGGAGGCGGCGACAGGGCGGCGCGGGGGCGGCATCAGGGCAGCGGGGGCGGGGCGGCGGGTTCGAGGGCGGGCAGGACCTGGTTTTGGGCGGCGGAGGCGAGCAGCAGGCTGGCGAGGCGCAGCGCCTGGCGGCCATCGGCCCCGCTGACTTTGGGCGGCGTGCCGTCGCGCACGGCGGCCACAAAGGCGCGCAGCTCGCGCTCCAGCGGCTCCGCCTTAATCACGCGCAGCTTGAGCACGTTGCCCTCTTCCACGCCGCGAAAGAGGGCCAGCGTGTCCCAGTGGCTGGCGGCCTCAGCGTTCTCGTAGAAATACAAGTCTTGGGTGATGTAATCGACCTGGAACATGCCGCGCTCCCCGGTGATGCGCAGTTCGCGCACCTTGGTGGGCGTG
Organism: Anaerolineales bacterium; assembly: GCA_043754665.1. Lineage (GTDB taxonomy): Bacteria > Chloroflexota > Anaerolineae > Anaerolineales > UBA6663 > JADZEK01. Next base: position 2,141 of record JAYUUW010000509.1, read on the forward strand.
AGCCAGTTAATATCGAGCACGCCGATCACGCCGTGCTCGAAGCGCAGGATGCTGGAGAGCATGTCTTCGTGCGAGGCGTGGAGGTTGCGGCTGGTCTCGGCGAACAGGCGCGTGACCTCGCGGCCGAGCAGGTAGCGCATCATATCCAGCTCGTGGGTGGCTAAGTCCATCACCACGCCCACATCGAGCACGTGCAGCGGAAAGGGCGAGAGGCGGCGGGCCTGCACCTGAAAGACCTGCCCCAGGTCGCCGGCGGCCAGGCGCTTTTGCAGTTCGGCCACGGCCGGATTGAAGCGCTCAATGTGGCCCACGGTCAGCGTCAGGCCGCGCGCGGCGGCTTCGCCAATCAGCTCGTCGGCCTCGGCCAGCGTGGAGGTGATGGGTTTCTCGACCAGCACATGCGCGCCGTTGGCCAGCGCCGCCATCGCCACGGGGTGGTGCAGGCCGGTAGGCACGGTCACTGAGACCACATCCACAGATTCGGCGGCCAGCAGGTCGGTGTGGGTGGCGTAGGTGGGCACCCGGAAGCGGCGGGCGGCGGCTTCGCGGCGGCCCGCGTCCGGGTCGGCCACGGCCACCAGCGTCACCCCCTCCAACTCGCTGTAGATGCGAGCGTGGTTCTTGCCCATGCTACCCACCCCGATAACGGCGGCGCGGATCATAACGCACGCACCGCCCCGGCGATGTGGTCGAGATCGGCCTCGGTTAGGCCGGGGTAGACCGGCAGCGAGAGCACCTCGCGGGCGGCGGCCTCGGTAGCGGGCAGATGGTCGGTGTAGCCCAGATCGCGATAGAGCGGCTGCTGGTGAATGGCGAGCGGATAGAACACGCCGGTGCCCACCCCGGCAGCGCGCAGCGTTTCCACGGCGGCGTCGCGGTCGCGGCCGAGCAGCCGAATGGTGTACTGGTGGAACACGTGATCCGCGCCGGGGCGCACGGTGGGCCGGGCCACGTGGGCGCAGCCAGCCAGCCGCGCGCTCAGGCCGGCGGCGTTGGCCTGGCGGGCCTGGTTCCAGGCGGGCAGCTTGGGCAGTTGGGCCAGCCCAATGGCGGCCTGAATGTCGGTCAGGCGCTGGTTGTAACCCAGACTCTCGTGGCGGTAGCGCACCGGGCTGCCGTGGGCGCGCAGCAGGCGCAGGCGCTCGGCCAACGCCGGGTCGGCGGTCGTTACCAGCCCGCCCTCGCCGGTGGTCATGTTCTTGGTGGCATAGAAGGAGTAGCAGGCCGTGCCGAACGCGCCGACGGGCCGCCCCTGCCAGCGCGCGCCGTGCGATTGGCAGGCGTCCTCGATCAGGGCGAGGCCGTGGGCATCGGCCAGGGCGCGCAGGGCGGTCAGGTCACACGGGTGGCCGAAGAGATGCACGGCGATGAGGGCTTTGGTGCGCGGCGTGAGGGCGCGCTCCACGGCGGCCGGGTCGAGCGTGAAGGCCGCCGGCTCGATATCGGCGAAGACCGGCTTGGCCCCGACGAACAGGGCGCAGTTGGCCGAGGCGATGAAGCTGAAGGCGGTGGTGATGACCTCATCGCCCGGCCCAATGCCATGCGCCAGCAGCGCCAGGTGGAGCGCGCTGGTACCAGAGGAGGTGGCGACAGCGTGCGGCACCTCGGCGTAGGCGGCGTAGGCGGCCTCAAAGGCGTGCACCTGCGGCCCCTGCGCCAGTTGGCCGGAAGCCAGCACGGCGGCCACAGCGGCCTGCTCTTCCGGGCCGATGGCCGGGTGCGAGATCGGAATGAAGGTCATGGCTGATAGGTCCAATCGCAGACGGGGCAGTACCAGGCGCTACCCTGGGGCTGCAAGCGGCGAGCGCAGCGGCACACCAAGCCGGCGGGGCGGGCGGGCGAACCGACCACGAGCGTGTGGTCGGGCACCGAGTGAGTGACCACCGCGCCGGCGGCCACCAGCGCAAAGCGGCCGATGGTGACACTTGGCAAGATGAGCGCGCCCGCGCCGATGGAGCAGCCGTAGCACAGGCGGATGGGGCCGACGGTCCAGTCGGAATCGCTCTTGAGCGCGCCGTCGGGCGTGATGGCACGCGGCAGGCGGTCGTTGGTCAGGCACGCGCCGGGGCCGATGAACACGCCGTCTTCAACCGTGGCCCCGTGATAGAGCAAGGCATAGTTCTGAATCTTGACGTTGTCGCCGATGACGACGTTCAGGTCGATATAGGCGCCCTTGCCCACGATGCAGCCCGCGCCCAGGACAGCCCCCTCGCGCACCTGGGCCTGGTGCCAGATGTGGGTGCCGGGGCCGATGGTGGCGCGGGGCGAAACGTCGGCAGAAGGGTGAATGGTCATCAAATTTCTCGCAGTCGGCGCACGGGCGGCAGCGCCGCGTAACGCACGCCGGGATTGGCCGAGCACGGTTTATTGCGCCGGGGCCTCGGTCATGATTTTGAGGCCGTAGTACATATTCAGGCAGTTGTTGACCCAGTGGTTCGGGTCGGGTTGAGGCTCCTCAATGCCAAATGGGTTCGCAAGCTGGGTGATGGTGACGCTGGCAGCCCCGGCTTGGCGCGCCGCCAAGATCCGGGCCTCGTTCTGATCCCAGACGCGCGCATAGGCGGCATAGGCGGTGCGTTCCCCAAAGGTCAACTGGGCAGTGCGCAGAGTATTGGCCGCAAACAAAGCAACCACCGCACCGAGGGCCAGATGCAGAGCCAGGCGCTCGACTGGCAATTGCAGGTCATCAACCCGCCAATGCCGGTAAAGCTGACCAAGAGCGTAGCCCCAGACCGCTAGGCCGAGCGACAGCACATACATAACAATCAGCGTGCCGCGATTGTTAGGGAGACTCGAGGTGACGTAGGCCGCCGGGACAATGGCGACAGCCACCAGGGCCAACGTGATCACGGGCGCCCAGAGTACCGTGCGCAGCACCGTCCGGTTCGAACCAAAAAGCCAGCCGTCGGGGCGGGCTAAGGTGGCCCCGGCGAGGGCAGCGATGACGGGCAGTCCGAGCAGGTTGAGCGGCTCCCTGGTGACCGCGTTCAGGACCACCTGCTTGGTGAAGGTCAAGACATAGAGGACAAGCGTGCCGAGGTCGGGTGGAATGCCGACCGCGCCCTGCCGCACTTTATTTCCTGGCGCAGCGGCGACGACGATCAGGGCCACCACTGCTCCGAGCAACCCAGCCAGCAACAGCGGCAACAGGTTGCGCTTTAGCTCAGCGGAGCCAAAAAGCCAAGCTAGGGCGACAGCCAGGCCCAGCACGGCACATTGGACAAACAGATTAGTTTCGTTGAAGCCACCAATGAGCAGGTTGAGGCTTAGGCACAGGCCCAGCCAGAGCCAGCGGGACCGGCCGTGCAGAGCGCGCGGCGCGCGCCAGGCCAGGAGCGCGCCGAAAGCGGTGAACAGCACCAGCGGCACCACATAATTATTGAGGCCAGTTGACCAGTAGACCGACTGGCCAAGAGAGGGGGTATTGTCGAACGTCACAAAGAGAATAAGGATGGCGAGTAATGCGGCCACCCAGGCCCGATAGCGCGCGAAAGCGCCGTGCGTTAACCCGGCCACCAGGCTGGCCAACGCCACGAGCCAAGCGATCTGCAAAAGGGGTGACCACAAAGGGGCGAAGGCAGGCCCAAAAAGCTGGCCCATCAAAATGTCGAGGAAGTTGGCAGAATAACGGCCGGACAAGGCACGATAAAGATTCAACGTCGCGCCTAAGGCACCAAATTGGAGGCCACGGCCGGCATCGCAATAGCTATCAGCCATGAAGCGACCAAATGAGCCTAGGTAAATGTGCGCCAGCCCCGCCAGGGCGGTGATAAAGGTGACGATGGCTAAAGCCGCCACAGCCCAGCCGCGGCTGGTCAACGCTGGCGGCTCATCTCCGTTTGTTGATAAAGTCACGCGAATTCTCCCCTTCTCTGAAACCAAGAAATTACTGCGCGGCCAACAACTCATTATACGGAGATAATCACCCCGCACAATGGAGCTTCGTCGTGTTGCCTCCGGGCGAATTGGCTGCCGGCTGGGCGCTAGCGCACCCGCACCTCGCGCACGTGAATTTGGGCGGTGTCGCCGGAGAGCAGGTTCTTAAGCTCCACGCGCACGGCCCTGACCGGCGGCGGGGCCTGGCCGAACTCGGCGGCGAAGTCGAACTCCAGGTGCGGGTCGTTGGTCAGGCCGGTGTAACGGTGCTCAAAGACCAGCGGCGCGCCGCCGTCGGGCAGCAGCAGCGTGACGGTGAGCGTGAAGTCTTCCATCGAGCCCAGGTCGAGCGTCAGGCCGGCCACGGGGCGCGGCGCGGGGTATTGCAGCTCAATCAGCAGCGGGTTGGCTTCCAGGCCGCGGATGAGCGAGAACACATCGTTGTCGAACAGGTTGGCAACCGTGCCGGCGTCGAACACCGAGTGGCGCACGATGAGGGCCTGGCCGTCGACCTCGGCCGGGTCACTGACCGGCTCGCGGCGGGCCTCCAGCTCGGCGGCGAAGATGTCGGCCACGTTGTCGACATAGGTGAGCCGCAGGAAGTAGAAGCCGGGCGTGCCGTCCGGGTAGGGCAGAATGCGCTCGACGGCCACGGTCTTAAATTTGGGACTGGTAATGGCGTCTTGGTATTCATTCTCAGTGAGCACCAGCATGGTGTGGCTCAGGTCACGCTGGGAGAAGGTGAAGTAGTCGAGGCTGCCCATGCTGACGCGCGCCTGCTGCGCGGGCGTGAGGAAGAAGCGCACAAAGGCGTCGGCGGCGTTGGCCCAGGTGGAGGAGACCAGAATGTTCACCTGCGGGTCGGCCTCCAGCTCGGCCGGGATGGTGTCGACAAACAACTGCTTGGCCCCGTACTGCATACCGTACAGGCCATAGTCGGAGTACCACAGCGGGCCGTTGACCAGCGCGTCGCGCAGCAGGCCGAAGTTGGCCGAGACCAGCAGCGCCAGAGTGGCGAGGCCGAGGGCGGCCGGGCCGACGCGCTGCACATAGCGCAGTTTGGCCAGGCGGGCGGCGGCCCAGGTGAGCAGCGCATCGAGCCCCAGCCCGGCGAACAGGCTGGCCGGCACCACCAGCGAGAGCACACGGGTGATGCCCACGCCCACCAGCGACGCGCCGACCGGAGCGGCCAGCATGGCGAGAATAATGGTGCGGTGGGTGGGCGAGCGCCAGCGCCAGACGCACAGCGCCAGCCCCAGCAGCACGAACGGCAGCAGCTCGGTGCGCAGGTGGGCGTAGCCCTTCATGATGTGGCGCGACAAATCTTGGCCGTTGGGAAAGAACAGATACTGCGGGCTGAGCGCGTACAGGTAGGTGCCGGCGATCAGCTTGACCTTATCGAGCAGCGGGATTTTTTGGTAGAGGTAGGAGTCGATGGCGCGCAGGTGCTCACCAAAGGCCCCGCCGTGCTGCGCCTGGAACATGACCACCGGCAGGGCCACCACCA
>JAYUUW010000510.1:0-4863 GCA_043754665.1 Anaerolineales bacterium
TGCGACCCGCGCGGCGCGTACCTGCCCGACCTGACCACCGGGCGCGGCACCGCCAGCGACAGCGAAGAGCAGTTGATTGTGTGTGACCTGCACCTCGACCTGGTGCGCGAGGTGCGCAACACCTGGCAGTTTTACCGCGACCGCCGGCCCGACCTGTATGGCGAGATTGCTGACCCCACGGCCTAGCCGGTTATGAAACCCGCCCCCTTCGACTACGCCGCGCCCGACACGCTGGAAGCCGCGTTGGCCCTCAAAGCCGAACACGGCGACGAGGCCAAGTTCCTGGCCGGCGGCCAGAGCCTGATCCCGGCCATGAACTTTCGGCTGGTGCAGGCCGCGCTGCTGGTCGATGTAAACCGCCTCCCCGGCCTCGACGCGATCACGGTTGCGGCTGACGGTGGGCTGCGGCTGGGCGCCATGGTGCGCCAGCGCGCGTTGGAACGCGACCCGCTGGTGGCGCGCCACGCGCCGCTGCTGTTTGAAACCATGCCGGTCATCGCCCACCCGCAAATTCGCAATCGCGGCACGCTGGGCGGCAGCCTGGCCCACGCCGACCCGGCCGCCGAGCTGCCCGTCATCGCGCTGGCGCTGGACGCCCAATTGCGCGCCCAATCGGCCACCGGCGAGCGCTGGCTGCCGGCCCATGAGTTCTTCTTGGGCTTGTTGACCACCGCGCTCACACCCGAAGAAATGCTGGTAGAGGTGGCCCTGCCGCCCCTGCCGCCGCGCACCGGCACCGCCTTTCTAGAGTTCGCCCGCCGGCGCGGTGACTACGCGCTGCTGGGCGTGGCCGTGGTCGTGACGCTCGGCCCGGCCGACGTTTGCACGGCGGCGCGGCTGGTCTATCTGAACGCCGGCGATGGCCCGCTGGCCGCGCCCGCCGCCGCCGCCATGCTCGTGGGCCAAGCGCTCACGCCCGGGGCCTTCATCGCCGCCGCTGAGCACGCCGCGCAGCACGAGATCGCGCCGATGGGCAACGTCCACGCCACGCCGGAGTACCAGCGCCACCTGGCCTGCGTGCTCACCCGCCGCGCGCTCACCAGCGCCCTCGACCGGGCGCGCCAATCGGCTGTCGGGAGTCCGGCATGAGCACTCATACCATTACGCTGACCGTCAACGGCCAGAGCTACACCCGCACCATCGAGCCGCGCCTGCTGCTCAGCGACTTTCTGCGCCACGATCTGGGCCTGAGCGGCACGCACGTCGGCTGCGAGCACGGCGTCTGCGGCGCGTGCACCGTCCTGCTCGACGGCGCGGCCGTGCGCTCCTGCCTCACACTGGCGGTGCAGACCGACGGCCACGCCCTCACCACGGTCGAAGGGCTGGCCGCCGACGCCAAGCACCTGCACCCGCTGCAACAGGCCTTTTGGGATGCCCACGGCTTGCAGTGCGGCTTCTGCACCCCCGGCTTCCTGATGACCCTCATTCCGTTTCTGGAAGAGAACCCCGACCCCACCGACGCCGAAATTCGCGAGGCCATCTCCGGCAATTTGTGTCGCTGCACCGGCTACCAGAACATCGTGGCGGCGGTTAAGCTCGCAGCCGGCAGGCGCACTGGCGAGCTGGCCGCCCTGCGCCAATCCGGCGCGGCGGCTCAGGCCTAACCCGTGGCCGACCTCACGACCCCGCCCGCTGACCTGCCGGCCCTGGCCCACGCCCTGCGCACCGGCCGGCTGACCCTCGCCGCCTATCTCGATTTTCTCGAACAGCGCTTCGCCGAGCGCGACGGCGACCTGCACGCCTTCATGCCCGAGCCCGACCGCTTCGCCCGCCTCCGCGCCGAGGCCGCCGCGCTGGAGGCGCAGTACCCGGCCTCCGGCGAGCGCCCGGCGTTGTTTGGTGTGCCGGTCGGCGTCAAAGACATCTTCCATGTCGACGGCCTGCCCACCACCGGCGGGAGCAAGCTGCCGCCCAACGTGCTGGCCGGGCCGCAGAGCGAAGCCGTCACGGCGCTCCAGCAGGCCGGCGCGCTGATCCTCGGCAAAACCGTCTCCACTGAATTCGCCTTCTTCGGCCCCGGCCCCACGCGCAACCCGCACAACCCGGCGCACACGCCCGGCGGCTCGAGCAGCGGCTCGGCGGCGGCGGTGAGCGCGGGCCTGGGCGCGCTGGCGCTCGGCACACAGACCATTGGCTCTATCATTCGCCCAGCCGCGTATTGCGGGGTGGTGGGCTACAAGCCCAGCTACGCCCGCATCTCGGCGGCGGGTGTCATCCCGCTCTCGCCCTCGCTCGACCACGTGGGCACGTTCACGCCTGACGTGGCCGGCGCGGCGCTGGCGGCGCGGGTGCTGTGCGAGGAGTGGCGGCCGGTGACGCATAGCGCCCGGCCGGTCATCGGCCTGCCGCTTGGCCCCTACCTCGACGCGGCCGGCCCCGCCGCCCAAACCCACATGCAGCGGGTGGGCGAGCAGTTGAGCGCGGCCGGCTACGATCTGCGCCCAGTGGCGGCGCTGCCCAACTTCGCCGCCATCCGCGACCGGCACTGGCTTCTGCTGGCCGCCGAAGCCGCCATGGTGCATGCGCCCTGGTACGACACCTACGAGGCGCTCTATCACCCCCGCACGGCGGAATTGATCCAGCGCGGCCGGCAGGCGCAGTTGCCCGCCATGGAAGCCGCCCGCGCCGGGCGCGCCGACCTGCGCGTGGACCTGACCCGCTTGATGGACAAAGAGGGCATTGACCTGTGGCTCGCGCCCTCGGCCCTTGGCCCCGCGCCGCTGGGCCTGGAGAGCACCGGCGACCCGATTATGAATCTGCCCTGGTCCTACGCCGGGCTGCCGGTGGTGGGCGTGCCGGCCGGCCGCGCCGACAATGGCCTGCCGCTCGGCGTGCAGTTCATTGGGCGCTGGTGGGCCGACGAGCCGCTGTTGGCCTGGGCCGCCGACTTGGCGAAGGTGGTCGCCTAAGGGCGCGCCATGACCAGCCTCCGCAGCGAAACCCGGCCCGGCGCGTATTACGACTCGGCCGTGCTCATGCAGTTGCAGCGCAGCCTGCTGGGCCTGCCCGGCGTGGCCGATGCTGGGGTGGTCATGGCCACGCCCGCCAACTGCGAACTCTTGGAACAGAGCGGTCTGCTCACCCCCGGCGCGCAAGCCGCCGGCCCCAACGACCTGCTGCTGGTGGTCAAGGCCGCCAGCGACGCCGAGGCCGAGGCCGCGCTGGCCCAGGTGGACGTGCTCCTCACCCGCCGCCGCACCGCCGTGGCGCAGGAGTTCCGCCCACGCAGCCTCGAAACCGCCCTGCGCCAACTGCCCGAGGCGACCTGGGTGCTGGTCTCGGTGCCGGGGCGCTACGCGGCCGGCGTGGCGCGCGAAGCGCTCGACTTTGACCGGCATGTGTTTCTCTACAGCGACAATGTGCCGCTGGCCGACGAGGTGGCCCTCAAGCAGACCGCCCTCGCGCGCGGCCTGCTCGTCATGGGGCCAGACTGCGGCACCGCCATCGTCAACGGCGTAGGGCTGGGCTTCGCCAACTGCGTGCGGCGCGGCCCCGTGGGTCTGGTGGGCGCGTCGGGCACCGGCTTGCAGGCCATCACCAGCCGCCTGCACGCGCTCGGCTCGGGCGTCTCGCACGCCCTCGGCACTGGCGGGCGCGACCTCAAGGCGGAGGTGGATGCCGTCACCGCCCGCCAGGCGCTCGACCTGCTGGCCCGCGACCCCGACACGCGCGTGATCGTCATCGTCTCCAAGCCGCCCGCGCCGGCCGTGGCCACCCGCCTGCTGGCCGCCGCCCAGGCCACCGGCAAGCCCGTGGTGATCGACTTCCTGGGCTACCCGCCGCCCGGCCGCCAGATTGGTAACCTGCACTTCGCCACCACGCTGGCCGAAGCCGCCGACCTGGCCGCCGCGCTAGCGGGTGTCGCCAGTGACCCATCGCCTGTTCACGCGGCGCGGCCACTCGCTGCGCCGTATGTGCGCGGCCTGTTCTCCGGCGGCACGCTGGCCTATGAAGCCCTGCTCGGCCTCCAGGCGGTGCTCGCGCCGCTCTATTCCAATCTGGCAACGCATGGCGACCAGCACTTGCCCGATCCGCTGCATAGCCAGGCACACACCATCCTCGACTTGGGCGAGGATGACTTCACCGTGGGCCGCCTGCACCCCATGATCGACAACGACCTGCGCCTGCGCCGCCTGCGCCAGGAGGCGGCCGACCCTGAGGTTGGCCTGATCCTGCTGGATGTGGTCTTGGGCGAAGGCGCGCATCCTGACCCCGCCGCCGAGTTGGCCCCGGCCATCGCCGCCGCCAAGGCCGCCCGCCCCGAGCTAGACGTGGTCGTGCTGATCGTCGGCACCGACGTCGACCCGCAGGGGCTGGAGGCGCAGACCCAGCGCTTCGCCGAGGTCGGCGCGGTCATCGCCGGCACCACCGCCGCCGCCGTGGGCTACATCGCCGGCCGTCTGACCCGCCCGCCGGCCCCGCTGCCAGTGTCCGTGGCGCTGGAACGGCTGACCCGCACGCCGCTGGCCGCCATCAACGTCGGGCTGGAGTCGTTCGCCGCCAGCCTCGTGGGGCAGGGCGCTTCCGTCCTCCAGGTCGATTGGCGCCCGCCCGCCGGTGGCAACGAACGCCTCATGGCGCTCCTCGCCAAGATGAAGAAGGCTTGAGTGTCAACCAATTGGATGACTGGCCGACTCGCACATCCAACAGTCACCCCTACCCGCACCGGGGAGGGGCCGGGGGTGAGGTTAAGCGACTCAGCCTTACTACTTTTCAGGATTGCACATTGATGGACATTGACTCAGCCAACACCACCGCCGTCGAGCGCATGATGGCCGCCCGGCCCATGCTCACCGGCCTCGCTCCCGCGCTGGACGTGATCCCGAACATGCGGCCCAATTTACTGCTGCACGCCGGCCCGCC
>JAYUUW010000511.1:0-2936 GCA_043754665.1 Anaerolineales bacterium
CAACCCAGTACGATTGATGCTTGTGAAAAGTCTACAGCCAGACGAATCGATGAATTGCGCACTATTCGCTCTTTTTCAACTCCATTCAAACTCGCGGTCATCATGAAAGCATTGGTGGTGGCACCAATTTCACATGCAACATAGTGCCACTCTTCAAACGATTGGCTTGCACTATAGTCAACCCTAACCAGATGCCTGCGACCACCATCATCACGGACAGCGAGGCAAAGGTCACCTTGCTCATCCCAGTAAAATGAAATTCGGTTACGGCCAGCATCTGTGCCGATGTCAAGCAGATAGGCGCTGACTCCCGTCTCAGCTGCTCGCCGAATTGTGAAGTGAAAGGAGAAACCCGGTACATCTTCAAATATCCCGTAACGGCTTTGGTATTCAGCTGTGAGGCGCAACATGATGTCATCGTACGTCATGATGTCAATTTTCCGCACGAACTCTCGTTGAAGTTGTTGCACCTGCTCTCGATCTATGTTTGTGTTACGGCCTACAACAATCTTGATATCAAGTTGTCCTTGCACTTCAAGGCCATGGCGCTTCAGAACTTCCTGTCGGTTGAGGTAATTACCACTGAAGTATTCGGCATAGGTGATTGTTTGCTGTATGTAGCTGTTGAGGTCAGCTGTAAAACGAACTCTATACGGATTGCGGTCGAGCACTAGCTTGCCGACACCGGGAGTCTTGATCTCAAATATCTCGCACAGACCGTCATTTCTCTGCACCAAAAAATCAGGCTCGGGTTGCAGTCCAGTATTTTCGTCGCGCGGCAGACTGTTGCCGCTTGCTTTTGTGAATGGCACATGTTTCTTGTAGCCCAACAACTCGAACACAACCGGCGACATTTCGAAGTAGGTCTGGTAGGCCGCCTCGTCTTCTGTTTCGTCGGACATCAATTTGTCCAGGTGAAGAATTGCGTCAGCTAATTGCTTTCGGGAAAACATATTGCCTCAAGGGTAAATTAGTCGACACATCCAGCGTGTCTGGATTCGTCGAAACTAACGGTTTCCAGTATAAGCGCTGTCCAATAATCGTTTTGGCCGTGCAATCCACCCTTGACTCGCTTGCACAACGTATCACCTACTCCTCAATATAGCGCTGATACCACGCCGCCAGCGTGGCCGCATGCGCCGCCGCCCAGGCGTCGTAGACCTGCCGCACCCAGCGCTCGGCCACTGCCCCGCGCGCGGCCGGCGTCGGCGCGGCGGCGATATCGGCCACGTTGAGCTGCCCGGCGAAATCAGGCGGCGTCAGCCAGGTGAAGCGGCGGTGCTTGTGGCCCAGCGCCTTGTCGTCGCGCAGGGCGCGGGTGCGCAGCCACAGCGCCCGGCCCACTTCCTGGCCGCGCTCAAAAATCCCGTGCAGCGTCAGCAAATGCACCGCCACGCTCTGAATGGCCTGATCGTTGGGCGTGCCCGGGTGCTGCGCGGCATAGGCGTCCACCGTCAGCGCCAGCAGCGGCCCGCCCACCACCGGCGGCTCGCCCCCGCTGAACAGGCTGGAATACAGCGCCCAGCACCCCGGCGCGGCCGTCATGTAGCGGTGCACCGGCCCGTCGCTGTGCGGCAGTGCCACCGCGCAGCCGGGGCAAATCTCCATCTCCGCGCTCATCACCGCATCTTACCGCCGCGCCTTTGCCCACGCAACCACCGTTGGCAACCAGGTTGTATTTCACGCTGGGGCAAAAAATGCGCGGCATGTGCAGACGGGCAGCGGAGCGCTCAGAAAATCTGCTTAGGTATGCCACGGGTGGGATTTCTCACCCCCTTTTCAGGCAGCGTTGGGACTAGCCGCCGGTAAGGGGGTTGCTCAGAACATGTCAGGGCGGCGCGGACTGGGCGTAGGGCTGGGTCGGTCCACGTTGCGGATTCCTCACCGGCCCGAGGGGAGCGCCAGGTCGGACGGCCTGAGGCCGGGTTCGGAATGACAAATCTGGCGGGTGGGCGACGGCGGATGGCTGTCTCGGCCAGGGACTGCCCCCAACGTGAAATACGCCCTACCCAACCTGTCTTCCCATCCACGTACCCTTCGTGCTCATTCGTCCGGAGCGGCCCGTTGCCTCCCAACCCCTACTCCCTACCCTTCGTGCTCATTCGTGGCTACCGCCCTTGCGCCCCGGATCAGGTACAATCACCGCCAGCGTCACCTACCGTCCTACCACGAGGTTCCCTCCTATGAGCAAACGAGAAGAGAAGCGCGCCCGCCGCCAGGCCCAGGTCCGCCAGCGCCAACTGTTGTTGATCGCCGCCGTCGTCGTCGTGGCCATCGCCATCGTCAGCTGGATCGTCTACGAGAACAACAAGCCGCTGGCCCCCATCACCGCCATCCCCACCCAGCCCTACACCCAGGCCACCGGCAAGAATCTCGGCGCGGCCGACGCCCCGGTGACCATCCTGCTGTTCTCCGACTTCCAATGCCCCATCTGCAAAGTCTTCGCCAATGGGGTGGAGCAACAGGTGATCACCCAATTTGTCGACACCGGCCGGGCGCGGCTGGAGTACCACCACTACATCGTCATCGACGGCAACGTGGGCGGCACCGAATCGCGCGACGCGGCCGAGGCCAGCGAGTGCGCCAACGACCAGGGGCAGTTCTGGAACTTCCACGACTTGCTCTACGCCAACCAGGGCGCGCGCGAGGGCGGCGGGGCCTTCACCAATCGCCGTCTCAAGGCCATGGCTGCCGGCATGGGCCTCAACGCCGCCTCGTTCGACCAGTGCGTCGACTCGAACCAGCACGCCGCCGATGTGCGCAGCGACGAAGCGCTGGCCGCGCAGTTCGCCGTCACCGGCACGCCGACGGTGTTCATCAACGGCAACAAAATGGCTAACCCGAACGACCTCACCGAGTTCGAGCGCCTGATCACCCTGCAAGAGCAGCAGTAAGCGGCAACGCTTAAAGCCAAGCGGGGCCGGTCAGTGACCGGC
>JAYUUW010000512.1:0-1897 GCA_043754665.1 Anaerolineales bacterium
GGCGTGAGCGCGCCCAGGCCCATCTCTTTGAGAAACTTGCTCACCGGGTCGAGCGACGCCAAGCCGGCATCGGTGCGGTAGTGCATCGGCACCACCAGCGAGGGCTCCAGCAGTGAGACCACCTCGGCCGCCTGCGCCGCGTTCAGCCCGCCGCCGCCGCCCACCGGCACCAGGGCCACATGCACCGCGCCCAACGCTTCGATCTGGCTCTGGGTGGGCACATGGTCCAGGTCGCCCAGGTGCGCGACCGTCAGGCCGTCGTAGTCAAACACATACACCGTGTTGGTCTTGAACTCGTCGCTGCCCTTCTTGCGGGCGCGCTCGGCGCTCGGGTTGACCGTCGGAATGCCGGTGATGAACACACCGCCGATCTCGTACTCGCCGGGGCCGGTCAGCGCGCGCGACTCGCCTTTGACCGCGTCGAGATGGCTGTGCCCCGGCGCGTCATGGCTCACGGTGACGATATCGGCCTTCAGCCGCAGCACCGGATAGCCCAACGACTCATCATACGGATCAGTGACCACGGCCGCCAGGCCGCGCTCCGTTAGGCGAAAACACGAATGTCCAAACCATGTAATTTCCATTGTGATCCATACCTCCAGAATAGATGAATTATAGCAGAGGCGGCAAGCCTGGATCAAGCGTTCGAGTGCGCGTAACGGCTGAATCGGCGGCCCAGCGCCGCTGCGTTATACTCGCGGTATGCTAGCGAAACTGCCCATGGGCGGCGGGCAAGTGGACTACGATGCGGCGGCCGGGCAGGCGCGGCTGGTCGTGCCGCCCACCGCCGCGCAGCACTACACCAACGCCCAGCTCGACAACTATCACCAGTGGCCGGCGGCGGGCGGGCGGCCTCGGCGCTTGCCCTTCCCCAGCGCCCCACCCTTGCGGCTGGCGCTGCGGGCGCGGGCCTCACACGCCGCCCCTTTGGGCACACTGGGCTTTGGCTTTTGGAATGAGCCGTTCTCGGTCAGCGGCGCGGTGTTGGGCGCGCCGAGCGTGGCCTGGTTCTTCTACGCCTCACCGCCGTCGGATATGGCGCTGGTGCCGGGCGTGCCGGGCCACGGCTGGAAGGCCGCCACGCTCAACCTGGGCCGCTGGCCGGGGCTGCTCCTCGCGCCCGCCGCGCTGGCTGCCGTGGGCCTGACGAAAATCCCTGGCCTCGGCCGGCCCATCCTCGACCTGGCGCGCCGCTTCACGCGCGCCCACGAAGCACCGCTGCCCGATGTGGCGCTCGACCACTGGCACACCTACGAGCTTCTCTGGCGGCGCGACGCGGCTGTGTTCACCGTCGACGGCGTCGAGCGGCTGCGCGCCGCCGCCCCGCCGCGCGGGCCGCTGGGCTTCGTGCTGTGGATCGACAACCAATACGCGGTGGCCTCGCTCGCGGGCCGCTTTGGCTTCGGCGTGCTGCCGCTGCCCGAAGCGCAGTGGCTCGAAGTGGACGGGTTGGTCATCGAACCAGCCGACTAGCCGGCCACTCCGAATGGCGTCTGGGGCTGCGCGCCAGTCCTCTACGCTCAGAGAGTCGCCTGCCGTCACCTACCTGCCGGATTTGTCATTCCGAGGCCCGCCTCAGTCGCTTGGCCCTACCGTTGCCTTGGGGCGGGCGAGGAATCTCGGCCTCGACCTGCTCGGCCACCCTGTGCTCTCTCGCGCTAGCTCGCCGCGCCGCAACTAACCCCTCGCCTATTCCCAAACCCCTTCGTGCCAATTCGTCTGGAGCGCCTGCTAGCGTCCTGTCCCATTGACCATTGGCTCTGCCCCTTCCCAAACCCATGTTGCTCCCCGGCCCTGCCCCCTTACAAGGGTAGGTTTTTTTAGAAGAGAAAAGGTGGCACAATCTCACTGACCTAACCGCCAAGTCAGGAGTGAGAGCATGCCACCCACAGACAGT
>JAYUUW010000513.1:0-2420 GCA_043754665.1 Anaerolineales bacterium
TTGGGGCAGTGCAAACTCTCTACAATTGCCATGCTGTCTCCCACCATCGGCCCCTGACCGGCTTGATTATAGCGAGGCCGGCGCGGATTGACATTCACCAGTACCGCTGCACCATAAGAGGGCATCTGCGCCACCATTGAGGCAGCCCATGGCCCAAGAGAAATTCCTCGACCCACCGCTGGACGACGTCATTGCCCAATGGCGTTTTTATCTCCGCATGCTCGACCCGCAGCCAAGCGACTTGATTTTGGATGTCGGCTGTAGCAGCGGCGACGCGGCGCGCCTGTTGCTGCGCGAATATCCCGCTATCGGCGGCATCAGCGGCGTGGACAAGCACCCGCAGCGCGTGGCCGAGGCCCAGGCTAAATGGCAGGCCGATGGCCACCCGGCGCAGATCGAGTATCGCCAAGCCGACGCCCGCCACCTGCCATTCCCTGACCACCACTTTGACCGTGTAGTCTGCGCCGAAATGCTGGAATGGGTAGACCCACCCGAAGCTGCCTTACAAGAAATACAGCGCGTGCTCAAGCCCGGCGGCCGGGCGCTGGTCATTCACACCGATTTCGACACAGGTGTTCTCCACGACAGACAAGGCGCTCACCCGCCGCGTAGTGACCGCATTCTCCGACACCGGTCCGAATGGGCAAATCGGCCGCGAACTCTACGGACTGTGTGTGCGCTTGGGCTTTCAGCAGGTGCAAGCCACTGTCTACCCGTTCGTCAACACTGACTGGCGGCTAGACCGCTATGCCTATCGCGTGGCGCACATGATGCTGGATTGGCTACGGCCCAGCGCCGCGTTCGCGCCCGGTGAACTCGATGCCTGGCTAGCCGACCTGCACGCCCACGGCGCGGCCAACACCTTCTTTTACTCCGTCAACCGCAATCTGTGCACCTGGACCAAATAAAGGCCAAGCACCCGCTTTCGCCTGTAATCCCCCATCTTCCGCCCTCACCCAACCTTCCGCCCCTCTTTTTCTCGTTCTTTTTTCTCTCAGCGTGTTTACGCGAACGTTTACGCTTCCGTTCACACGCCCGTTACGGCCGCCGGGTATTCTTACGCCATAGACAGACAGCAACGTTATTTGGGCTTGCGCCCAAGGAGATAGACACCATGGCTTGGCAAATTGATCCCTCCCACACCCGCGCGGTTTTCTCGGTCCGCCACATGATGATCGCGAACGTGCGCGGCCAGTTCGATAAGGTGACCGGCACCGTCGACTTCAACGAAGCCGAGCCGGCCCGGTCGACCGTCGACGTGCAGATCGACGCCGCCAGCTTCACCACCCACGACGAGAAGCGCGACGGCCACCTGCGCTCGGGCGACTTCCTCGACGTGGAGCACTACCCTTACCTGACCTTCAAGGGCACCAAGGCCGTGAAGGTGGGCGAAGACACCGGCAAGCTCACCGGCGACCTGACCATCCGCGGGATCACCCACCCGGTGACCCTGGACGTGGAATACAACGGCCAGCAGAAGACGCCCTGGGGCACCACCAACGCCGGGTTCAGCGCCACCACCAAGATCAACCGCAAGGAATGGAACTTGAACTGGAACGTGGCGCTCGAGACCGGCGGCGTGCTGGTCGGCGACACCGTCACCATCACCATCGAGCTCGAGATCACCAAGCAACCCGAAGCCGTGGCCCAAGCGGAAGTCGCCGCCATCGCGGCGTAGGTACACCCATTGTTGTGGCCGGCCCCGCGCCGGCCGTTCCTCCCCTGCGCCGCCCTGGCCGAGAGTGTTCGGTCGGGGCGGCGCTTCTGTTTGGGCGCGGCGGTATAATCGCGGCGCATGCAGCACACTGACCACGTAGCGCTCTTGCAGCCCGGCGTGCCCGCCTCCGGTGGGGTGTGGGCCGAGTTCGGCGCGGGCGCGGGGGCCTTCACGCTGGCGCTGGCCGAGCTATTGGGGCCGACCGCAACGCTCTACACCGTGGACCGCGACGCCGCCGCCCTGCGCGACGGCGCGCGCCGCGTGGCCGAACACACGCCCGGCCTGACACTCGTGCCGGTGACCGCCGACTTTACCAAGCCACTGCCCGCGCCGCTCGCGGGGCTCGCCGGGCTCGTGATGGCGAACGCCCTGCACTTCGTGGCTGACCGCCACAAGGACGCGGTGGTGGCGCGGCTCAAAAGCTACTTGCGGCCCGGCGGCGTGTTCGTGCTCGTGGAGTACAACGTGGATAAAGGCAACCTGTGGGTGCCGCACCCACTCACATTTAGCACCTGGCAGGCGCTGGCCGGGCGCGCCGGTTTCGCGCAGACCCGTTTGATAGGCACCCGGCCCAGCAGCTTCCTGCGCGAGTTTTACTCGGCCGCGAGTTCGTAAACGAGGGACCCACCCATGCCCACCATGTATGACACCGTGATCGCGCCCGCCTTTGTCGAGGCGCAGGCGTTACAGCACTACCCGGCCG
>JAYUUW010000514.1:0-5369 GCA_043754665.1 Anaerolineales bacterium
GTGTTCGCTCTCGGCGGCCACGAGACGGAAGCTCTGCTGGGCCTTGGAGCCCACCTTGCGTAAGCGCAAACGAACCATACGGCACAATCTCCTTCAAACGGGCCCGAAGGCCGATCCAGATGGCAATGCTTTTAGACACCCGCGCGGGTGGGCGGGCCGGCTGCGCAGGGGGATGACTGAGAAGGCAGTCAACGCGGCAGGCCAACGAACCCGGCGGCGGCTTAACGGAGGCGCGGCAGGCCCGGAATGCCCTTGCGGGACCCGAGCTGCTTCATCATTTTCTGCATATCCTTGAACTGCTTGACGAGCTGATTGACCTCATACACGGTGGTGCCCGATCCGGTGGCGACGCGGCGTTTGCGGCTGCCGTTGAGGACATCGGGGTTACGGCGCTCGCGGCGGGTCATCGAGTTGATGATGGCCTCGGTGCGCTGAAACTGCTTTTCGGCTTCTTTCTCGTCGATCTGCATCTTGGGGCCAGACATGCCGGGGATCATGCCCAAGAGCTGGCCGATGGGGCCCATCTTCTTGACCTGCTTGAGCTGGACGAGAAAGTCTTCCAGGGTGAACGAGCCGGAGACGAGCTTGTCGGCGGCGGCCTGGGCGTCCTCGCGGTCGAGGTTGGCCTCGGCCTTTTCGATCAGGCCGAGGATATCGCCCATGCCCAAGATGCGGGAAGCGAGGCGGCCGGGGTCGAAGTTTTCAAGGGCGTCGGTTTTCTCGCCCATGCCCAGGAACTTGATGGGCACGCCGGTGACGCTGCGCATGGAGATGGCCGCGCCGCCGCGGGCGTCGCCGTCGACCTTGGTGAGGATCAGCCCGGTCAGGCCGACTTTCTTGTGGAAGCCCTCGGCAATGCGGACGGCTTCTTGGCCGGTCATGGCGTCGGCCACGAGCAGGATTTCGACCGGGTGGGTGCGCTCGCGGATGGCGATGAGCTCATCCATGAGGGTATCGTCGATTTGCAGGCGGCCGGCGGTGTCGAGAATGACGACGGTTTTGCCCTGCTTTTCGCCGGCGGCCACGGCCAAAGCGGTGACCTCGGGCGGCGTAGCGGAGGCGGTAAAGACCGGCACATCGATGGCGGCGCCCAGCGTTTGCAGTTGCTGGACGGCGGCCGGGCGCTGCAGGTCGGCGGCGACGAGCAGCACGCGCTCGCCGAGCTGGCGCAGTTTGTGGGCGAGCTTGGCGGCAGTGGTGGTCTTGCCGGAGCCTTGCAGGCCGACGAGCATAATGACGCGCGGCTGCGGGCCTTTGAGATTCAGCCGGCCGGGTTCGCCCAGCGTGGCGACCAGCTCTTCGTTGACGATCTTAATGACTTGCTGGCCGGGGTTGAGGGCGCGCGAGACTTCGGCGCCGATGGCGCGCGGGCGCACCCGGTCGAGGAAGCTCTTGACGACCGAAAAGTGGACGTCGGCTTCCAGCAACGCAAGGCGGACCTCGCGCAGGGCCAGGTCCACATCGGCATCGGACAGGCGCCCACGGCGGGTGAGCGTGTCGAGGGTGGTTTGAAGCTTATCTGAGAGATTCTGAAACATACACGCCGATAACGATTAAGACACAAAAACAGCCGCGCTGATCCTGGGCCGAACTGCACCCGGCGCCGGCTGACTACGGGATGATTGTAGCCGGGCGACCGGGAAACGTCAAGAAGGCGGAAAGCATTGGCCACGAATTGCACGAATTGCACGAATTGGGCGGCGGGAGCTAAGAAGTTAGGCCAGAGTCAGGGTGAGACGGGCCATAAAAGGGCAGGTTGGGCCGGGAAGTGGTAGGCGGGCGGCGAGGTGGTGATTGTTAGGGATACACGCGGGACGTTACAATAGCAGGCATGAGAAACGCGAAGAGTCCCCAGCGGGGGCGACCGACGGTGACGCCGCCGACGGGCCAAGCCCCCTACCCGATTGTGTATCCCACGGTGACGTATTACCCGCCGGTGCGGCCGAGTCGGCGCGCCAACCCAACCTGGCAGTTTTTGAAGGGCTATGTGCTGGGGTTGATCGGCGGGGCGGTGCTGCTGGCGGTCACGGTGGCGGCGCTGGTGTTCGCCTTCCCGGCCGAGCGGACGAACATTCTGCTGCTGGGGGTGGACCGGCGGCCGGACGAGACGACGTTCATCGTGCGGACGGACACGATGATCTTGACGACCATCAACCCGCCGGGGCGGTACGTGGGAATGTTGTCGATCCCGCGCGACTTGTATGTGACACTGCCGAGCGGCGGACTAGGCCGGATTAACTCGGCGCATGTGTTCGCCGAGGTAGACGCGGAAGGCACCGGGCCGGCGGCGGCCATGGAAGTGGTGCGGTCGAACTTCGGCGTCAACGTCGACCACTATGTGCGGGTGGACCTGGTGGGCTTTGTGCGGATTGTGGACGCGATGGGCGGCGTGGACCTGGATGTGCCCAACCCGCTGATTGACTACGAATACCCAACTTACGACTATGGCACACGGGTGGTCGAGTTCGCGGCGGGGCCGCAGCACATGGATGGCGAAGCGGCGCTGGCGTATGCCCGCATCCGGCACGGGTCGTCAGACTTTCAGCGGGCGGAGCGGCAGCAGTTGGTGATCCAGGCGTTGATGACGCAGATCCTCCAGCCGAGCACGTGGGTGCGCCTGCCGCAGATCATGGCGGCGGTGAACCAATCGGTGGACACTGATTTGAGCGTGGCCGATTTTCTGCGGCTGGCACCTACCCTACTCTTGGTGGGGCCGGCGAACCTAGACCGGCGGGTGGTGCAGGGCGAGATGGTGCAGCCATACACGACGGAGGGCGGCGGCTCGGTGCAGTTGCCAGTGTGGGAGGCGATTAATCCGGTGCTGCTGGAGATGTTCGGCCAGTGAGGGGGAGGTGGGAGGTGAGAGGGGGTGGGAGGCAGATGTTTGTTGGCGGTGGACGGAGGAGGGGGGACTCGGGGGATACTTGAGCAGGAGGCCGCGAGAAGTCTAGGCCTTGTATTCGCGGACGATGCGGAGGGATTGGCCGACCATGCGGCGGGCCGCGCGGTCGGCTTCGGCCATGATTTTCTCCTCATCGAGGGTGAGGAGTTCGCCGTTCTGGTAGAGCAGTTGGCCGTCGACGATCACATGCGTCACGTCGGCGGCGCGGGCGGCGTGGACGAAGTTGGCAACGAGGTTGTGGCGCGGGTAAAGGTGCGGCCGGTCCAGGTCAAAGAGCGTGAGGTCGGCGGCGCGGCCGGGGGCGAGGACGCCTGAGTCGGGGAAGCCCATGGCCCGCGCACCGTTGGCGGTGGCGAGGCGCAGGGGCAGGTCGCCGGAGAGCGCTTCGCCGTCGCCGGTGTGGTGCTTCTGCAAGAGCGCGGCGACCCGGATGGCGGCCTTTATGTCCATGTCGTTGTTCGAGCCGGGCCCATCGGTGCCGAGCGCCACATTAATGCCGGCATCGAGGAGCGGACCGAGGGCGTTGACGCCCATGGCGAGCTTCATGTACGTGATGGGGCAATGCGCCACCGTGACGTTGTGCGCGGCCAGCAGGCGAATATCTTCCGGCGTGAGGTAGAGGGCGTGGGCGGTGATGCAGGGCACGTCGAACACACCGCAGGCGGCCAGATGCGCGGTGGGGGTGAGCCCGTGCGCGGCCAGCGAGTTCTGCACCTGCGCGGGCGACTCGGCCAGATGGATGTGCAGGGGCAGTTGGTGTTCGCGGGCCAGCGCGCTGATCTCGCGCAGAAAGGCGGGCGGGCAGACATACGGCGAGTGCGGGCCGAGCACCGTGCGTATCCTGCCGCCGGCCGCGCCCTGCCAGCGGTCCACGAAGGCCAGCGTGCCGGCCAGGTCCGTGCCGACCTCTTTGTCCGCGCCAATGCCAAACTGGCACCAGGTGAGCGTGGCTTTGAGGCCGGATTGCTCGACCACCTCGGCCACGCGGTCCATGTAGAAGTAGTGGTCGTTGAAGGCCACGGTGCCGCCGCGAATCATCTCGCAGGCGGCGAGCGCCGCGCCCCAGTACACATCGTCCGAAGTGAGGGCGGACTCGGCCACCCAGATGCGC
The DNA here is from genome assembly GCA_043754665.1 of Anaerolineales bacterium. Lineage (GTDB taxonomy): Bacteria > Chloroflexota > Anaerolineae > Anaerolineales > UBA6663 > JADZEK01. Next base: position 4,014 of record JAYUUW010000514.1, read on the forward strand.
TCGTTGAACCAGCGGTCGAGCGGCAGGTCTTCGGCCCAGCCGCGCTCGAAGGTCATGGGGGCGTGGCAGTGGGCGTTGAAGAAGCCAGGGACAGCCAGGTGGTTGTAGCCGTTGATGACTACATCCGGCTCCAGCCCCGGCGGCAGGTCGCCAATGGACTGGATCAGGCGACCGTCAAGAATAACGTTGGTGTCATACAGAATGGTGCCGACTGAGTCGAGGGTGAGAACGTCTACGTTCTTGATGAGGGTGAGCATGGTCGCCAATTGTAGGCGAGGCGGAGAAAAGGGGGAAGCCTCATGTCAGAAAAAAAATTTGCACCGAACCCGCTGTTGGCGCGGCTGAAGCGGGGCAGCGGCGTGCTCTCGCGGTGGCCGGGCCTGGTGGGCGCGGCGCTGTTCTGCGCCTGGATTTGGTACAGCTACTTGAGCGCCGTGACGGGCAATTCGAGCAGCTACCTGGGGTTGGTGGGCATTGCGCTGGGGGCCAGCGTGCAGTTGTCGCTGCTGCTGTTCCTGGCGTGGCTGGCGGCGAACTTTCCGATCCGGTATATGCGCAGCGCCGAGTATGAACTGGTGTGCGCCACGCCGCTGACGAATGCCGACTGGGTGGCGGCTTTCGTGGGCGTCGTGCTGTACCGCAGCCGCACGCTGATCCTGACGGCCATCTGCCTGACGCCTTTGCTGACGGCCGGCTTCCCGGTGGTGCCCTGGCCGGCGGCGTGGCTCATCGGCGTGCGGCTGACTGCGGACGCCGTGCTGCGCTACCTCTACTTCACCGCCGTCATCATAATCGCATGGGTCGGGCTGTACCGATGGGTGGTGAGCATGGGCGTCAGCCTGGCCCTATGGTGGCGCACACCGGTGCCGGCCGCGCTGGTGGCGAGCGCACTGCCGATAGGCACGTGGTTGGTGGCGGCCAGCCTGCTCAAGCGGCTAGGGGCCGATTTGGGGCCGGGCGTGCAACTGGGCTGGGAAGTGGCCTGGACCGCGCTGGCGGCCTTAGCGCCGTATGGCTTGGCGCGCCTGACTGAGCGCTGGGGACAGACCTTCGCGCGGGCCAGCGCCGGGAGCGTGGCGCGCATGGGTTGGTAACCCCCGCCGGTAGTGGGGGAATTGAAACCGGGCCGAGGCCGTTGCCTCGGCCCGGTTTGTTGACCCTTCAAACAATGACTATCCGTTGAGGGCACCTAGAAGATAGCGGGTCAATGAGCCAACGTCTGAAGGCCGGCTCACCGCACAGTGGATTCTTGATAGGACGTATCTGATTCTAGTTTCCGCTAATTTGGGTGGGCGCTGGGGCTAGCGGAGCGGCGATGGCCCAGGACGCCCTTGGGTAAATGGGCCGTGACCGACT
>JAYUUW010000515.1:0-3544 GCA_043754665.1 Anaerolineales bacterium
GGCGAGTGCGCCGGGCGGATCGTGGCCATTGGCGACGGTGTGTCTGGCCTGGCCCTTGGCGACCGCGTGGTGGCGCTGGCCCCCCGCAGCCTGGCCACGCACGTCACCGTGGCGGCGCAACTGGTCGCCCGCATTCCGCCCACGCTCGATTGGGCCAGCGCCGCGGCCCTGCCGATTGCGCAGTTGACCGCCCGGCTGGCGCTGGGCGAGACTGGGCAGCTAGGGGCGGGGCAGGCCGTGCTGATCCATTCGGCGGCGGGCGGCGTGGGGCTGGCGGCCGTGCGCTGGGCGCAGGCGGCCGGGGCGGTGGTCGTGGCCACGGCCGGGAGCGCGGCCAAGCGGGCGCTGCTGCTAGGCCTGGGCGTGGCGGCGGTGGCCGACTCGCGCGACCCGGGCAGCTACGCCGCGGCCGTGGCGCAGGCCACCGGCGGGCGCGGCGTGGACGTGGTGCTGAACGCGCTGAGCGGGGCAGCGATTGAAGCCAGTCTCGATGCACTCGCCCCAGGCGGGCTATTCCTGGAGTTGGGCAAGCGCGGCATTTGGAGCGCGGCGGCAGTCAAAGCGCGGCGGGGCGACGTGCGCTACGAAGTGGTCGATCTGCTGGCTGAGACGCAGCACCAACCGGAGCGCGTCGGCGGTTGGCTGCGCGAGTTGGTCGCGGCCGTAACTGCTGGCACGGTTCAGCCGTTGCCAGTGCGCACCTGGCCCCTGGCCGATGCCGCCAGCGCCTTGCGCACGTTAGCGGCCGGGCAGCACGTGGGCAAACTGGTGCTGGTGCCGGCGCAGCCCCCAGTCGGGCCGCTGGTGGCGCCCGATGCGAGTTATCTCATCACCGGCGGACGCGGCGCGCTGGGGTTAGCGGCGGCGGCCTGGCTGGTGGGGCAGGGCGCGCGCCACCTCGCGCTGCTGAGCCGAAGCGCGCCGGACGCAGATCAGACCCTCGCCCTCGAGCAACTGCGTGCGGCCGGGGCGCAGGTGTTGGTGCTTCAGGCGGACATCGCGGACGAACAACAGATCGCCGCAGCGCTGGCACAGATCAAAGCAGAGTTACCACCCTTACGCGGCGTGCTGCACGCGGCCGGCGTGGTGGCCGACGGGCTGCTGGCGCAGCAGGACCAAGCGACCGTGGACCGCGTGCTGGCTCCGAAGGTGTTGGGGGCGTGGGCGCTGCGGGCGGCGCTCACCGGCGCGAACTTGGACTGGTGGATCAACTGCTCGTCGGCGGCGGCGCTGGTGGGGCCGGCCGGGCAGGCGAGCTACGCGGCGGCCAACGCCGTGCTGGATGCCGTCGCGCAACAGCAGACCGGCAGCGGGCAGCCGGCCGTGAGCGTGAACTGGGGGCCAATCGCTGGCGCGGGCATGGCAGCGCGGGCGGGGCGCGGCGTGCAGGCGGGCTGGACGGCGGCGGGGGTCACGGCGCTGCCGTTGGCGGCGGTCGGGCCGACGCTGGCGGCGGCCTGGGCCTGGGGCCAGCCGCAACTGGCCGCCCTGGCCGGCCGCATGACCGGCTCGCTCCGCGCCGCCGGTGCGCTCGATCTGCCGCCCATCCTCCGCCAACTGCGCGCCGCGCTGCCGACCACGCCCGCTCGTGACACAGCGGCGGTCGTTGGTCTGCGCGCCGAGGCCGGCCTGACCACGGCGCTGCAAGCTGCGCCGCCGGTCCAGCGCGCCCGCCTGCTGATCGACGTGCTCCAGACTGCGGCCGGCGAAGTGCTGGGGCTCACCGCTGGCAGTCCGGTTGACCCAGACCGGCCATTGAGTGAGCTGGGGTTAGACTCGCTGCTGGCGGTCGAGCTGCGCAACCGGCTGGCGCGCCTGCTCGGGCAGCCGCTGCCGGCGACGCTGCTGTTCGACTACCCCACCCTCGCGCGCCTGGCGACGCATCTCCTCACCGCTGTGCTCGCCCTCGACACGGTTGCGCCGCAAGCGATACGGCCTGTGGTGGCCGCCACGACCGAGCCCATCGCGATTGTCGGGATCGGCTGCCGCTTCCCCGGCGGCGCGGATAGTCCCGAGGCCTTCTGGGCGCTGCTGCGCGACGGCGTGGATGCAATTGAAGAAGTGCCGGCCGATCGGTGGGATGTGGATGCCTACTTCGATCCTAATCCCGACGCGCCCGGCAAGATGAACACCCGCTGGGGCGCTTTCCTGCCGCACATCGACCGCTTTGACGCCGCGTTCTTCGGCATTGCCCCGCGCGAGGCGGTGGCGATGGATCCGCAGCAGCGCCTGCTGCTGGAGGTCAGTTGGGAAGCCTTGGAGCGCGCCGGTGTGGCTCCCACCTCACTGGCCGGCAGCCGCACCGGTGTCTTCGTCGGCATCTCCACGACTGATTACGCGCAGCGTCAGCAGCGTCACGCCGATCTCGATCAAGTGGACGCCTACACCGGCACGGGCAGCTCGTCGAGTGTGGCCGCCGGCCGCCTGTCGTATGTGTTAGGCCTGCAAGGGCCGAGCATGGCCATCGACACGGCCTGCTCCTCCGCCCTGGTGGCCGTGCACCTGGCGGCGCAGAGCTTGCGCGCTGGCGAGTGCGACCTGGCGCTGGCCGGCGGCGTCAATGTCATCTTGAACCCGGAAGGCACGATCTATTTTTCGAAATTGCGTGCCATGGCCTTGGACGGGCGCTGCAAGACGTTTGACGCGGCGGCCGATGGCTACGTGCGCGGCGAGGGCTGCGGTGTGGTCGTGCTCAAGCGCCTGGCTGATGCGCAGCGCGACGGCGACCCGATCTGGGCCGTGGTGCGCGGCTCGGCCGTCAACCAGGATGGGCGCTCGAATGGGCTGACCGCTCCCAACGGCCCGGCCCAAACCGCGGTCATTCGCGCGGCGCTGGCGCAGGCCAATGTCCAGCCGCTTGACATCGCGTATGTCGAGGCCCATGGCACCGGCACCGCGCTGGGCGATCCGATCGAGATGCAGGCGCTGGCCGCGGCGCTGGGTGATGGCCGGCTGGCTGGCCAACCGCTGCTGGTGGGCTCGGTTAAGACGAATGTTGGTCACCTCGAGGCCGCCGCCGGCATGGCCGGGCTGATCAAGACCGTCCTGGCCCTCCAGCATCACACCATCCCCGCGCACCTGCACTTTGAGTCGCCCAACGAGAACATTCCCTGGGCGGACATTGCTGTCGCCATTCCCACGCGGACCACGCCTTGGCCCGCAGCGGGCGCGCGCCTGGCGGGCGTCAGCGGCTTTGGCTTCAGCGGCACCAACGCGCACGTGGTGCTGGCCGCTGCGCCCGCGCCCACGGTTACCGTGCCCGATGATCAGGCGCCTTATTTGCTGCCCCTCTCGGCGCGCACCCCAACCGCGCTGCGCGCTCAGGCGGAACACTTCGCGGTCATGCTGAATAGCCCCGCTGCGCCTGCGCTGGCGATGCTCGCCGCCGCGGCGGGCGTGGGCCGCAGTCACTTCGCCCAGCGCGCCGCAATTGTGGCCGCGAGTCCGGCTGAAGCCGGCGCCGCGCTCACTGCCCTGGCCGCGGGCCGAACGCACCTTGCTCTCCAAATCGGACAGATCCTTCCCGGCCGTCCGGCCCCGCGCG
>JAYUUW010000516.1:0-12236 GCA_043754665.1 Anaerolineales bacterium
GTTGACGATGGCGGTGAGCAGCGAGGTGTGGCTGGCGAGCGAGATGGCCGGCAAGGCGCCTTGCAGGTGGTCGGCCAGGTACGCGCCCTCTGCCGGGAAGGCGCCCAGTAGGTCGCGGCGCACTTCGTCCGGCACTGGGCGGCGCGACAGGTAGCCCTTCATCAACTCGCCGACCACGTGCTCCGCGTCGGAGGCGCTGCCGCCGTTGCCGCAGATGAGCACCTGCCCGCCGGACACGTAGCAGGCGACTAGCATGTTATAAGCGCGCTCAAGGCTGGGGATCAGCGTATCGAGCGCGGGATACTTTTCAAGCAAAGCAGCGAGACTGGCGTGCATGGGGCCTCAGCAATCGTTAGGGAAGGGAGCGGGTCGATTTTAGCACCACGCGCCACCTAAGGCGTCCACTCTAGCAGGTTGTTTTCGACGGCGGCGTGCGCCAGGCTGGGCGGCACGCGGAAAGTCTTGATCTCGGCCGGGCCAAACTCGCTCTGGATGGCGCGCCGCCAGGCGTTGAGGTGGATGGTGGCGTAGTTGACGCGGCGGGTGGTGTCGTAGGCGCGCACAATCAGGTCGCCGCCGTCCTCGGCCTGCTTGACCACGGTGAGGATGACGCCGGGCGACTCGACCTCGATGAATGAGGCGCGGCGCGGCAGCGTGCCGGCGTGGAAGGTCGCCGGCACCACTAGCGCGGGCGCGTTCAGCTCGGCGGCGGCCATGACGGTGCCGGCCTCTTCCCACGGGCCGGTGTGCGGCAGCAGCGCGTAGTGGAACGACTGCAAGCCCTGATCCATGTAGCGCTGGTCGGCCTCGGTGCCGGGCGGCACGGCGAGGAGGGCGGCATAGACCGGGCTGCGCAGCACCGTGAGCGTGAGGTCGCTGCCGGCGACGGCGTAGCTGTACTTGGCGTCGTTCAGCAGGCTGAGGCCGTAGGCGGCGTCACCGTCGGCGCTGGTGAGGTCAACCCAGGTTTGGCCGGGCACCTCCAGCCCGGTGGTCGGGCGGGTGAGCGTGCCATAGGGCACCTCGTAGGTAGCCGTCGGCGCGGCCAGGTTGGCCGGGAAGTGCAGCTTGAGCAGCTTGAACTGCTCGTGCCAATCCACCGTCACCGCCACATCGAGCCGGTCCAGGTCGCGGTACAGGCTGAAGTTCTGCACCAGGCGCGACTGGCCATAGGCGCTCTCGACGCGCAGCGTGGCGCGCACCGGACCGTTCTCGATCAGCCGCGTGCGCGCGGCCGCGAACGCGCCAATCTCCTGGTCGAAGCGGTAGACGCCGTGGCTCCAGGTATTGCTGGGGTCGGCCAGCACGGCGGCGCGGGCGGCGGGCCCGGCGAAGACCTCGCGGTCGGTGCGCTTGTCGCGCAGGCTGGCAATGCAGCCGGTGGCGGGGTCGAACTCCACGCGCAGGTGGTCGCTTTCGAGCACCGTGTCGCTGACGCCCAGGGGCGCGGGCGCGGCAGGCGCGGCTTGGCCGGTGGGGCGGGGGGCTAAGGTATATACAGCGTAGCCCAGCGGCGGCAGATCGGCCACGAAGGCGAGGCGGAAGCGTAAGTTGGAGGCGGACTCAGCCGGCATGACTTGGAAGGGAATCTCTTGACCGGCGTCATCCAGCAGCACATCGGCGGCGACCGGCGCGCCGAACTCCACCTCGACGGCGGTGCGGCTGGGCCAGGCGTGGTGGTTGAAGACCACGAACGGCCGCGTGGCCGCGTCCGCGTCCAGGTGGATGTTCCACGACAGCGCCTCGACTGCCTCGGCCAGCACGCGCCCGCCAATGGCGAGGGCCTCGCCATAGCTGTCGCGGGCGTCGGCGTAGGCCGCCTCGAGGCTGGTGCCGGCCAGGATGTCGTGAAACTGGTTGAATAACACCTGCTTCCAGGCGTGGGTGAGCTCGGCGCGCGGGTAGGGGCGCGCCAGCACCTGCGCGGCGATGGTGGCCCACTTCTCGGCGGTCAACAGGCGCTGCTCGGCTTGGCGGTTCCACTGCTTGACGCCCGAGTGCGCCGCGTAGCAGCCAATGGCGTTGGGCTGTAACTCGACCGTGGCCACGGGCAGCGGCAGGTCAAGCGCGCGCATGTCGTCAAAGTAGGCGTTGGGTGTGCTGAAGACCAACTCGGGCAAGGCGGGGTCGGCCTGCTGGCGGCGCAGGGCCTCGATGTTGGCGCGGGTGGGGCCGCCGCCGTGGTTGCCTACGCCGTAGAAGCACATGAGGGCGGGCACCGGCGCGGTGATGTCGGCGGCGCTGCGGCGCACATGCGCCTCCAGGTTGACTGAGGCGTTGTAGCCAAAGACAATCCGGTGCGCCAGCACGCGCGAGCCGTCGTCGGCCTCCCACCAGAATAGGCGGGCGGGCAGGTCTAGCTCGGCGGGCGCGGGGCGGCCGAACACATAATTCTCCAGCCCGCTCTTGAGCAGAATTTGCGGCAGCACCGCGTGATGCCCGAAGGCGTCGACGCTGTAGCCGGTGCGGGCGGTGACGCCGAACTTCTCTTGGAAATAGTGTTGGGCATACAGGCCCTGGCGCACAAAGGACTCGCCGCTGGGCAGGTTGCAGTCGGGCTGAATCCACCAGCCGCCCACCAGTTCCCAGCGGCCCTCGGCCACGCGCTGCTTGATCTCGGCGAACATGGCCGGGTCACTCTGCTCGATCCAGGCGTAGAACGCGGCCGAGCTGGAAACGAACACGAAGTCGTCATACTCGTTTAGCCGGTCGAGAGCCGAGCGAAAGGTGGCGCGCACTTCGTGGCGGCCCTCGGGCCAGCGCCACAGCCACACCGGGTCGATGTGGGCGTTGCCGATCAGGTAGAGTTTGGTGTTGGGCATAAGGGCGTTAGGCCAGGGGGCTGGGCGGTGCGGCGGCGGTGAGCACTTGCCGCACGGCCTCCATGGCCAGGCGCGGGCTGGTGAGGCACTGGGCGCGCTCGGCTTCGGTCAGGCGTGGCAGCACGCGGGCCATCGACACCTGCGCCAGCACCACCACATCCACTTCAGCCACCAGTGCGGTGAGCGCGGCCAGTAACAGTTGGTCGTGGCCGTCGCGGTCGCCGGCGGCCAGGCGCTCGAACGCGTCCGCGACGAGCACCGGCTGGATGGTCACGGCCCGGCCGGCGGCGTGCGCCTTGGCGTTCAGCAGGCGCGTGGTGGGGCCGAGCGTGGTGGCAATGGTGGCAATGACGCCCAGGCGCGGCCCGCGCTGCACAGCGGCCTCGGCCATGGCGTCGTCGATGCGCACGACTGGCACGGTGACGGCGGCCTGCTCGCGGGCGACAACCTCTCCCATCGACGAGCAGGTGCTGAGAATGATATCCGCGCCGGCCTCGGCGGCCAGCCGGGCATAGGTCACCAAGCGCCCGGCCACCGGCTCCACATCGCCGCCGTAGCGCAGCAAATCCGCCAGGATCGAGTCGTCCACGACGTTCACAACTTCGACCTCGGGCAGCAGCTCAGCGGCCAGCGCCTTGAGGGGCTCGATGGTGGACGGGTGGGTGTGCAGAATGGCTAAACGGGTCATGGGGCTCCTCGGCTGGCGGCCGGGCGCGCCGGCCGGCATGATTTTACTGTGGTTGCGGGGTTGTGGGTATCGCCGGTCAGGCCCAGGCCGGGTGAACGGCCTCGACCGGCTGGGACGGGGCTTCGGCTGGGCGCAGCGCGCGGGCCGTGGCCAGCGGCTCGGTGAGCACGTGATGGTAAACCGTGGCAATGCCGCCCATCATGCAGGCGTCGCTGCCATGCGCGGCAATGACGATCTCAACGGCGTCGACCGACCAATGCAGGGCGCGCTGGCGCACCACGTCGCGCAGGATGGGCAGCAGGAACTCATGCGCCTGGCTGAGCACGCCGCCAATGACCACGCGCTCCGGGTTGAGGGCGTTGATGAGACTGGCCAGTCCAATGCCCAGGTAGCGGCCGGTTTCTTCCAGCGCGGCCCGCGCCACGCCATCGCCGCGCCGGGCGGCCTCGACAATCAGTGGGATCGTCAACTTCTGCAAGTCTTGGCCGGTCATGGCTAACAGCCGTGAAGGACGGCCGTTGACCACCGCATCCTGCACGCGGCGCAAGACCGCCCATTGGCTGACGTAGGTTTCCCAACAGCCGGTGTTGCCGCAGTTGCAAGGCGGCCCGGCTGGGTCGAGGGTCATGTGGCCCACCTCGCCGGCCAGGCCCGCCGCGCCCGACAGCAGGCGGCGGTTGAGCACCAGGCCCGCGCCCACGCCCACGCCGCAGCTCAGGTGCAGCACAAAGTCGCTGCCGCGCGCCGCGCCGAAGTAGCTCTCGCCCAGCGCGGCCATGTTGGCCTCGTTGTCGATGTGAAGGGGGAAGGGGAACTGCGCCGCCAGCAGCGCGCGCAGCGGCACCTCGGTCCAACCGAGGTTGGGGCTAAACAGCAGCGTGCCGGTGCTGACGTTGACCAGCCCTGGCAGACCCAGCCCCAGGCCGAGGATGGTCTGGCCCACGGCGCGGGTCTGCGCCCAGGCCTCAGCCACCAGGGCGATGAGGCGCTCGAAGATGGCAGCCTGGCTGCGGGAGTGGGTGAACTCGTGATGCCGCCAGACGATTTGGGCCGCGAAGTCGGTGAGGATGACGGCGATGAAGTCGACGCCGATCTCCGCGCCGATCATATAGCCGACATCGGGGTTGAGCATGAGCGGGACTGAGGGCCGGCCCTTGTTGCCCAGATCGGGCGCGAGCTCGCGCACATAGCGGGCGTCGATCAGCTCGCGCGCCAGGCTGGAGACGGCGGCTTTGGTCAGCCCAGTGATGATCGCCAGGTCGGCGCGGGAGAGGGGCGCTTCGCGGCGCAAACATTCCAGCAGCAGCGCGAGGTTCATTTCCCGCATTAAGGCGTGGTCGGCGCTTCGGATCGTGTTCATAAGTCCCCCGGCAAGGCGGGCCGTGGTTTAGTTGGTTTATTTAACTAACTAAACGCATCCTAGCATGTGGCGCACCCCGCGTCAACGGTTAACCTGTGCCGGTGACGAGCTTTTATTGCGTTGTAGTGAGCCGTACTGGGGCCTGGGCCGAATGGCCCAGGCCGCCAGAATTGGCCCGGCGGCGCAAGTGAAGTAAACTACGCCGCTGAGGCACCGCGAGACTATGTTGGCCCCGCCCCGGTGCTAACATTCGGAGGATGGCATGGAGCGTGTGGTTGTGACGGGGATGGGCATCGCCAGCCCCCTAGGTTGTACCGTCGAGACGTTTTGGGAAGGACTGCTCACCGGCTGCTCGGGCGTGGTGCCGGTGACCGAGGGCGAGTTTGGCGAATTGCGCACCCGCATTGGGGCGCGGCTGGCCGGCTACGATGAGCGCCAGTATTTCGACGCCAAAGAAGCGCGCCGCATGAGCCGCGCGTCGCAGATGGCGGTGGCCGCTACCACCCAGGCCGTGGCCCAAGCCGGGCTGACGCCGCAGCAGATTGACTACCAGGAGGTGGCCGTCATCATCGCCAGCTCGATTGGCGGCTTCGCGGCCAGCGACAGCTTCTTCAGGAATTTCTATCTGAAGAAGCCCACCAATCCGCTCATCATCCCAATCTCGATGAACTCGGCGCCGTCGTCGAACGTCTCGATCCGCTTTGGTTTCCAAGGGCCAATGATGACGGTGGACGCGGCCTGCGCCTCGTCGGCCCACGCCATTGGCTATTGCTACAACCTCATTCGCACCGGCCTGCTGGAGATGGCCGTAACGGGCGGAGCCGATTGCCCCTTTTCGCCAGGCGTTGTGGCGGCCTGGTGCGCGCTGCGGGCTTTGTCAGAGCGCAACGACGAGCCGGCCACCGCCTGCCGCCCATTCAGCGCCGACCGCGACGGCCTGGTGCTGGGCGAGGGCGCGGCCATTGTGATCCTGGAAAGCGAGACATCGGCCAAGCGGCGTGGTGTGCCGATTCTGGCCGAGGTGGTGGGCTACGCCGCGACGAGCGACAGCTATCACCTGACGCAGCCCACGCCCGACGGCCCGGCCCGCGCCATGCGGCTGGCGCTGAAAGACGCGCACGTGACCCCCGACCAGCTCGGCTGGATCAACGCGCACGGCACGGCGACGGAATGGAATGACAAAATTGAGACAGCCGCCATCAAGCTGCTGGCGGGCGAAGGCGCGCATAGCATTCCGGTTGTGAGCCTGAAGGCCGGGCTGGGCCACGCCATCGCGGCCAGCGCGGCGCTGCAAACGGTGGCGGCCATTCAGTCGCTGCGCGATCAGGTGGTGCCGTCAACGCGCAACTACCGCGTGCCCGACCCGGAGTGCGATCTGGACTACGTGATCGAAGGGCCGCGCCGCCAGAAGATTGACCGGGTGATGGGCAACTCGTTTGCCTTTGGCGGAAGCAACGCCGCCTTGGTCATCGCCCGCTACGAGCCCAGTGGCGAGCCGAGTGGCAGCTAGCCCGGTGCGTCCCAGCGCGCCGCACCGGCTAGACCGCTGGGCGCCGTGGCTGGCGTTCCTGCTGGCCCTCGTTTTCTATACATACACGCTCCAGCCGTCGCTGGCCTGGGGCGATGGCACGCGCCTCCAGCGCGAGGCCGTCACGGGCGAGTCGTTCATTCTGGCTGAGATGGTGCAGCCGGCCATCCATCCCGATCCGTTCCCCTTCAATCGCCTGGGCGTCGCCGCCTGGGACCATCCGCTGTTTGTCATGCTGGCGCACACGCTGGTGCGGCTGCTGCCCTGGGTGGCGCGGCTGTGGCTGGTGAACTTTGTGTCGGCGCTGGGCGGGGCGGGCGCGGTGGCGCTGGTATATGCGCTCATCGCCACGCAGACCTCCTCGCGGGCGGCCGGGGCCGTGGCGGCGGCCAGCCTCATGGTCTCGCACACCTTTTGGTTCCACGCCGTGACGCCGGAGGTCTACACGCTGCTGGCGGTGCTGCTGCTGGCGGGGCTGGTAGCGTGGCAGCGCTTTGAGGCCACCGGCCGGCGCGGCTGGCTGTTCGCCGCGGGGCTGGTGCTGGGGCTGGGGGCCTCCAACCATCTGCTGGCCGTGTTGGCTGCGCCGGCGCTGGTGATCTATTGGGCGCTGGAGTATCGGAGTTGGCCCGCACCGCGCCCGCGCTTGGATTTTCGCAAGTATGCCGGCTGGCTGGCGCTGGTCGGGGCGGGGTTCCTGCTGGGCTTCGTGCCGTATCTAGTTCAGTTGGTGCGGCTGCTGCGGCTGCTGCCGTTCGACCAGGTGATGGGGCCGGTGGTGGGCACGACGTTCTTGGCGAACCTGCTCGCGCTGACACCGGCCGACTTCCTCGCCAGCCTGGTGCAGTTTGTGGTGCTGCACCTGGCGCAGTTCAACCCCGTTGGCCTGGGGCTGGGCGCGGTGGGGCTGTGGCGCGGGGCGCAGGTGGGCGGGCCGCTGGCGCGCAAAGCGGCGGCGGGCTACGTGGTGTATGCCACCTTTGGCCTGCTGTACCACGTCTCGGATCAGTTTGCGTTTTACCTGAGCGCGTATGTGTTCTTGGCGCTAGCCATTGGTCTGGGCACGGCAGTGGTGCTGCGGCGGCTGAGTGCGCGGCGGCGGGTGTGGGTGCTGGCGGGGCTGGCGGGGCTCATCGGCTTGATGCCGGTGGCCTATGACGCCGCGCCCCGGCTCGTGCGCGCGGCGGGCAGCGGCGATGAGATTATGGACATCCCGCAGATCGGCACCGGCGTGCGCGACGGGCTGGCCTACTACGTGAACCCCAACAAGCACGGCGACTACGGCGCGTGGGATTTTGGGCTGGCGACCATGACGGCGCTGCCGCCGAACGCGCTGGTGCTGGCCGAATGGTACACCGACACGGATGAATATTTCGTGCTGCGCTACTTTAACGCGGTGGAGGGGGTGCGCACCGATGTGGTGTTGGAAGGCTGGCCGACCGAAGACCCCTTCGCCTTTAGCGCCGACCTGGCGCTGGCACGGGTGGCGGCGGAGGCGGCCACTCGGCCGGTATACCTGGCCTCACTCAGCGACTTTTACTACGGCGTCGAGACGCTCAAGCGCGACTACTGCGTGACGCCCGAGCACAATCTGTACCGCGTGTACCCCCGCGCCGCCGCTCCGGCCGGCGCGGCGTGCTTGCCCTAGCGCCTCAGCCCGCCGCCCACACGCCGCAATCGTCTAGCTCAACCGCCCGCGCCCGCACCGCCACTGCGCCGAAGTAGTCGGGCGGCAGCAGTGGCTCGAACAACGTCCACTGCGCGGCCTCGTCATCGTCCCCCGCGACCCACAACAGGTGGGGCAACCGCGCCTCCAACGACACCTCAAACTCATCCAGCGGCAGTGACAGGCCCGCGCCGCGCGCCTTCACATAAGCCTCTTTGCGCGTCCAGCAGCGGAAGAAGGCCGGTAACTGGTCGGCGGGCGGCAGCGTGGAGAGCCGCTGGGCCTCTCTGGGAGCGAAGTAGCGCTGGGCGATAGCGTCGCGCTCCAGGTCGGGCCGCACCTTTTCCAGGTCGACGCCCACGGGCCACAACCGAGCCACGACCACCAGCGCCCACGCGCCGGAGTGCGCCAGGTTGAAGTGCAGCGGCAGCGGGTCCAGGGTCAGGTGCGGCTTGCCGTGGGCGTCGGCCGTGAGCGACACGCGCTCTGGCGACAGGCCGGTGTGGGCGGCCAGCACTTGCCGAAGTTGCCCGCGCGCGGCGGCAAAGTGGCGGCCATCGGCCTCGAAGTAGAAGCGCTCGGCCCGCGCCCGCTCCTCGGGCGACAGGAGGCCGGCGACCATGGCCTGTGTTTCGGGTGGGAGGTCGAGCGGCAAGCGCCACAGGTGCAGCGCATTGGGCGGCAGGGTGCGGCCGGTGGGCATGGCGGTCAGGCGGGCAGGGCGGCGGCGTCGGTGTGCGGATCGGCCTCGCCGCCGAGGGCTGTGAGGGCGCAGGTGAGCGGCGGGTCGAGGCTGTAGGTGTAAGTTTCGTAGACCTCGAAATCGGCGCGCACGGCTGGCAACAGCGCCGCCATGAGTTCGGCGTCGGCCAGCACCGCAGCGGGCGTGCCGCCCATCTCCCGCAAGTGGTCCATGAATTCGGCCTCAGGCAGCGCGTGAACGGGGGCGCGGGCGGCTGGGGCGGCGGCCATTAGCGCTCGGCCACCACCTGGAGTTCCGCAAACCCGCCGCAGTCGGGCGACTCGTGGCCGAAGAAGATGAGCTGCACCGTCTGCCCCACGACGCCGGGCTTGACCGTGACATCCGGGTCGGGCGTGCCGCCCAGGCTGCGCTTCTCCTCAAACACCAGTTGGTCGAGCGCGTCGTAGACCTGGATGGTGACCGAGTCGAAGCCGAAGCCAGTGCGGTTGGCCGGATCGAAGTTGGCGGCATTGCCGATGAGGGTGATGGCGGCAATGAAGTCTTCCTGCGACCCGGTCCACGCATAGAATGAGGTGTCCCCGTCGGCCACTTCGCCAGCTGAAAACCAAGAAGTCGTGATGTCGCCATCGACGGCATCGGTGGAGAAGAAGCCGGGGAAGTCTGACGACGAGCTAACGAAGCCTTCAAACGTGATGTCGGTCGCCACGCCGGGGACGCGGGTGGGCGTTGGCTCAGGCGTCAGGGTGAGCGTTGGCGTGGCCGTAAAGAGCGGCGCGAGCGTGCGCGAGGGTGTCACGGTCGGGTCGCCGGGCGCGGCCACATCGCTGGCGGGCGTTGAGGTGGGCGTGGGGCTGTCGGACGGCGTGGCGGTCGGCTCCGCGCCGGCGGCGGGCGGCGCGAGGGCTTCGCGCTCAATATCCTCCAGCGCGGCGCGCAAATCCGCTTCGCTGGTGGCATCGTGATAGATTCCGTGGCCGGTCTCGGCTAGGCGGCTCAACTGCTCCCGGGTGGCGGCGTCGACATCCAGGCCGATGACGTGAATGGTGAAGTCGATGCCCACCTCTTGCAGCCGGGCCGCCATCGTGGCGGGGTCGGCCCCGCAGGTCTCGATGCCGTCGCTGATTAGGACGATGGAGTTGCGATTTTCGGGCGTATAGGTGAAGTCCTCGGCGGCCATGCGCAGCGACTCAGACATGGGCGTCATGCCGCGCGCCTGGAGCGGCGGCAGCGCGGCCAGGATGGCCGGGGCGCTGCGTTGTGCGACCGGCACGATCAATTCAATGTCGTTGCAGCTCACATCGGCCGGGTCAGCGGGCCGGCGGTGGCCGTACACGCGCAGCCCGGCATGCACATCGGGCGGCAGGGCTTCGGCCCGTTCGGCCAGCACGCGGCGGGCGATCTCCCAGCGGTTGGTGCCATCCATCGGCTCCAGCATGCTGCCCGAAGCGTCGAGGATGTACTCGACAAAAATGTTGTCTGAGCCAACGGGCGGGACGGATGTGGGGCCGGCCTCCGTCGCGGTCGACGTGGCGGCTCCGGTGGCGGTGGCGTCGGGCGGCGCGGCCAGGGTGGCCGTGACCGTGGCGTTGGTGTTAGGCGGGAACAGCGCGGCGTTGCTCAACAGCGTGGGCGCGATGAGGGCGGCGACGACGCCGAAGGCCAGCAGCAGCACCAGCAGGCCGCAGCCGCCGCCCAGCCACACCCACACCGGCAGGCGGCGCTGCGGCCGGGCCACCGGCGCGGCCGTGTTTGGATAAGGCGTGGGATAGGCGGGCGGGGTCGCGCCATACGCCGTGGCAACAGGCTGGCCGGTCGGCGGCGTGGGCGCGTGGTCGAGCATGGTGCGGGCGGCCAGGCTGGGATCGGGCGCAGGCTCCAGCACGGTGCGCCCGCTGGCGGCCGTGGGTGTCAGGGCGCTGTTCAGCGCCGCCGCCAGCGCCGCGCCGGTGGGAAAGCGGTCGGCCTTGTTCTTGGCCAGCGCCCGCACAATCACCGCCTCGACGGCGGGCGAGAGACTGGGGTTCAGGCTGCGCGGGGCCGGCAGCGGCTCTTGAATGTGCTTGAAGAGCACGCCCATCGGCGTGTCGGCCATATACGGCTGGCGGCCGGTCGCCATCTCGTACAGGATGACGCCCAGCGAGTATAGGTCGCTGCGGCCGTCGAGCTCCTTGCCCATGGCCTGTTCGGGCGAGGCGTAGTACGGTGTGCCGACGAAGTTGCCGGCCACGGTGAACTGCTGGGTGAGGTTCTGCGCCAGCTTGGCGATGCCAAAGTCCGACAGCAGGGCGTGCCCGCGCTCGTCGAGCAGGATGTTGCTCGGCTTGATGTCGCGATGGATGACGCCGCGCGAGTGGGCATAGTCGAGCGCGTCGGCCACTTGCGCCATGATGCGCTGTACCCGGTCGAGCGGCAGCGGCCGGCCGGACATCTGGTCGCCCAGCGTGCCGCTGCCCACCAGCCGCATGACCAAATAGGTCAGCCCCTGCGCTTCGCCGTAGTCGTAGACCGGCAGGATGTTGGGGTGTTCCAGCGAGGAGATGACGCGCGCTTCGTGCCGGAAGCGCTGGACGAAGTTGGAATCAATCCCCTGGTCGGGGGTGATGACCTTAACGGCCACATAGCGTTCCATGCCGGCCTGGTAGCCGCGATAGACCGTGGCCATGCCGCCCTGGCCGAGGGGCGAGATCAGGCGGTATTGCCCGATCGTGGTGCCGGTGAGATCTGCCATGCGGTCCTTGCTTTACGCAGGCTGGCCGTTAGCGACGGGGGCGGCCAGCCCTGGGCGCGGCAGGAAGCCGCTGTCAATGAGATGGTTGGCGTACATATCCAACAGCGCCGGCTCGAGCGGCGGGCAAACCACGCCGGTGCCGGCCAGGCCGGTGAGCGTGTTGGTGCAGTCGAAGCGCGGCATGAACACCTGGTCCAAACTTACATCTTCGATCAGCGGCAAGAACGGGCTGCCCACGTTGGCCGGGAACTGCGCGGCCAGGCTGAGCACTTCGCTCTGCCAGCCTTCGAACGGCAGCACCCGCAGCGGGTAGCCGCGCCCGCGCGCCCAGGCCACCACGCCCGCAAACGGCAGCGGCGCGGGGTTGGAAAGATGATGCACCTGGCCGAAGGCACCGGGCCGCTGCGACAGCGCCACGATAGCGCCGCTGACGTAATCGACCGGCACCACATCGGCGCCCAGGTCGAGGTCGGGCACGCTCAGCAAGGTCAGGCACAGCTTGAGCAGGCTGCCGATGAAGTCATCGGTGTTCCACGCGCCGGTGCGGCTGCTGCCCGAGATCGAGCCGGGGCGGTAGATGGCGACCGGCAGGCCGCGCGCCCCGGCCGCCCGCACCAGGGTCTCGCTGACCCACTTGCTCTGGGCGTAGCCGCCGTACGGCGCGCCGATGGCTTCCAGATTGTCGTCCTCGCGCAGGGCGCGCTGGCCGGGGTGCGTGTGGGTGTGGAAGACCGACAGGGT
>JAYUUW010000517.1:0-2438 GCA_043754665.1 Anaerolineales bacterium
TTAGGCGGCTTCGACTACTTGAGGATTTCGCGCAGCGCCCCGAGCAGCAGGGTGATGTTCTCGCGGCGCGAGGAGTAGCCCATGAGGCCGACGCGCCAGACCTGGCCCTTGAGTGAGCCAATGCCCGCGCCGATCTCGATGCCGTAGATGTCGCGCAGCTTGGTGCGCACGGCGGCCTCGTCCACGCCGGAGGGGATGCGCACCGTAATCAGGCTCGGCAGGCGGTGGGCCGGCTCGACAAACGGCACCAGGTCGAGGTCGGCCAGGCCCTCGCAGAAGTAGTCGGCATTGGCGGCGTGGCGCGCCCAGCGGTTCTCCAGCCCCTCTTCGGCCAGCAGGCGCAGGCCCTCGCGCAGCGCGTAGACCAGCGTGCCCGAGACGGTGTGGTGGTAGACCCGCTCCGGCCCCCAATACTTATAGAGCATTTCCAGGTCGAAGTACCAGGCCGAGGGCGGCACGGCGCGGGCGCGGATGGCCTCGCGGGCGCGGTCGCTGATCGTGATGGGCGAGAGGCCGGGCGGGCAGCCCAGGCACTTCTGCGTGCCGGAGTAGGCGGCGTCCACGCCCCACGCATCAATCTTCAGCGGCACGCCGCCGAGCGAGGTGACGCAATCGGCTAGCAGCAGCGCGCCGTAGCGATGGGCGATCTCGCCGAAGCCGGCCAGCGGCTGCACTGCGCCGGTGGAGGTCTCGGCGTGGACGATGGCCACCACCTTGGGCGTGTGGGTCTTCACGGCGGCCTCGAACTCCTCCGGCGTGTAGACCTGGCCCCAGGGCTTTTCGATCCGGGTCACCTCAATGCCGTGGCGGCGGGCCACCTCTTCTTGCCGGTTGCCGAAGTAGCCGGCGGCGCATACCAGCAGCTTCTCGCCGGGGGCCAGCAGGTTGGCCAGCAGCGCCTCCATGCCGGCCATGCCGGTGCCCGAGACCGGCAGGGTGAGCGTGTTGGCGGTCTGGAAGGTGTGGCGCAGCAGGCCCACGGTGTCATCCATCAGCTTCAGGAACTCGGGGTCCATGTAGCCCAGCAGCGGGGTGCTCATGGCCCGCAGCACGCGGGGATGCACGGCGCTGGGGCCGGGGCCGAGCAGTACGCGGGGCGAGGGGCTCAGTTCGGGAACAGCATCAATCGGCATGCGAATTGTCCTTCATGACTAGAAACGCGCCGGGGCGCGGGTTGAACCGGGTGCGGCCTTACGCGCCGCATTGTATCGCATGGCCGCCGCTACGGCGCGGTGACGCCGCGCCACACGGCCTCGAGGGCCTGGGCGGCGGTCAGGTTGCGGATGGGCCAGGCCAGTTGCAGGTTGGCGGCGTTGTCGTAATAGTTGCGCTCCCAGGTCAGGTGGAAGCCATCGGGGTGCAGGCCGTGGTTGGGCAGCGGCTGCACGGCGGCCCAGAAGTTCCACAGCGGCACGTCATACTCCTGCGCCAGCTTGACGATGACGCCGTTGATGCTGCCGTTGCCCTCGATGTTGTCGGCCTTGGTGCCCAGGATCGGCACGGTGCCGCGCGCGATGGCGTACTCAATGATGCGGCGCAGGTAGCTCTCGTAGCCGGAGGCGTCGCCGCCCCACCAGGTTTCCATGGTGATGAGGGCGAAGCTGGGGCGGTTGAGGCGCAGCTCGCACACCAGCGGCGACTCGTTGCGTAAACAGCGCTTGGGGTCGGCCCACAGCGGCACAAACACGGTGGCCACGTTGAAGCCGCGGTTGGTGGCGATGCTCTCCCGCGCCCACGCGCCGGAGAACTGATCGAGCGTGGCTTGCAGGTCGGCGTACGGGCCGAGGTTGTAGTTGCCGTAGTCGAACGACGCCAGGAAGTACGGCACCACCGACTGGCAGTCGCCGATCTTGGAGAAGGCATGCGGGTTATTGCCCAGCGCCAGCCCGCGCTGGTAGATGTCGCGCGCCGTCTGGCTGATGGTGGGGATGACGGGCAGGCCGGTGGGGAAGTAGGCCCCCGCTGGGAGCGGCGTGGCGACCGCCGTCGTGGTGATGGGCGTGGTGCCGGGCACAGTGGTCGGAACCGGCGTGCCGCCCAGCGCAGCCGGGTTGAGCACGGACGGCACGGTGACCGGCACATGCGCGAGGTCGCCAGCGAGCGTGCCGAACGAGACCGGCACCCAGGCCTCGGCGATGAGGCCGGAGATATCCAGGCGCACCCACAGGTTATCGGCAGTGCGGCCGGTGACGGCGTAGGCCTGGCCCTTGAAGAGCGAGGCGGCGCGCTGGCTGCCCATATCGGTGCTCACGCGGGCAAAGGCGCTGTTGCGCGTCAGGCTGAAGGTCACGCCGGTGGCCGCGGCAGCGCTGAGTGGCACGGCCAGCAGGACAAACAACACCATCGCCGCCACAGTGCGGCGCACAGAGAGGTTATTCACACGCAGGACTCCTTACTGATTGCTATACCCACACATGGTCCACGCGCCGGCTTCGAGC
>JAYUUW010000518.1:0-2680 GCA_043754665.1 Anaerolineales bacterium
AGGTCTGCCCGGCTGAAGGTCTGCCCGGCTGAAGGTCTGCCCGGCTGAAGGTCTGCCCGGCTGAAGGTCTGCCCGGCTGAAGGTCTGCCCGGCTTCAAAGCAAAATACAGCGTGAGGCCCACGTTTAGCAGTCCCAGCCCAAACGCTAGTTGATATTCCCTCTCGGGCAATTGGACCGTCAGGTTCCCGAACAGTCCATAGAAACTCCACGCTGTTGTGTCGTACCACTCGCGGTCGCCGAAAACTTGGCTGAAAGGCGCGCCCCGCGCCGCCAGCCGATAGCCTGGGTAGGTCGGGTGACTGGGTTTCAGACTCTCCATCGCGCGCGCCTCGCGCATGGCCAGCTCGCCCGCCGCAAAATTCCCCTGGCTCAGTGGATAGATAATGCGCCACGGGGCCATGACAAACACCGCCACCAGGCCCACCACGCTGGCGGCCCGCAACAGCGCACCCCGCGCCTCCGCCCAGCGCTGGGGGCCGAGCTCGGCCAGCCCCTGCCGGGCCAAAATCAGCGCGACGAAAGGCAGGGCGAGCCAGTACGCTTGTTTCGCCGCCAGCAGCAAGCCGACCAGCACCCCCAAGCCGAGCAACTTCGGCCACGACGCCAATACCCGGCGCTGAGTCAGCGCGAATATTAACAGGAAGATACTGAGCGACAGGCCCCAGGCGTCTGAGTTCGCATAGGAGTATATGTAAGTGATCTGCGGCACAGCCAATAGCGTGAGGCCAAGCACCAGCACCGCCGGTCGCCGCCGCCCCGCGCCCGCCACAATCACCAGCGTGACGAACAACAACCCGGTGTTAAGCAGTCGATAGAGGGGCACCAGCATTTCAACTGGCGGCAAGCTAGCTTCCGCCTGGGCGATGGCGGGCAGGTAAAGCCGGTAGGGCCAGTCAACGGCGACCGGCGGCGGGCGCACCGGAGCAAGCAGCGCCTCCAAGCCGTGCCAGCCGGCCGCGAGGCGCCCGTAGATTAGATACACCGCTTCGCCGTAATAGACCCGGTTCGACCCGGCTGGGTCGTAGCCCAGGCCGTCGGCGTTGAGGTCCGGCGGCCACCAGTGCTGCTCGTAGTAGCGAATGGCATCGGCGTGCCAGTATTCGTCCGGGTGGACATTAGGCGGCGTGCCCAGCGCGATGCCCAGAGACACCGAGACGGCTAGGCCGATCACGACCCCGCATAGAGCGCCCAGGCTGGCTTGCTGCTTACGGCTCATTGGTCGTACCAATCCCCCCATCGACGCCAATGGCAAGGTGCGGTCGCTCAGCGCCGCGCCGCCCAGCCGGCGTCACTTGCCGCCCGCGGGCGCTCGCTCAGTTATGCAAGGCCGGCGCCTAGTTTTCCACCCACAGCGTGTGCAACAGCCGCGAGTTCGGTTTGCTGATGTCCCAATCCGCCTGGTCGCTCACCAGCCGCAGGTTCGGCATGCGGCGCAGGACCGCGCCAATGGCCAGCGGTCCCTCGACGCGGGCCAGCGGCGCTCCCACGCAGAAGTGGATTCCGAAGCCGAAGGCCATGTGCCGGTTGTTGGCGCGGCGAATGTCGAACGTGTGCGGCTCGGGGAACTGGCGCGGGTCGCGGTTGGCGGCGTGCAGGAACTGCATGACGATCGCGCCCTCCGGCAGCGGCTGGCCGCCCAGCGCCACCGGCTCGGCCACGCGGCGCGGCTGGCGCGGCACGGGGCTTTCGTAGCGCAGCACCTCCTCAATCGCGCCGGGCATCAGGCTCGGGTCGGCCCGCAGCCGGGCCAGTTGGTCGGGATGCTGCAAGAGCGTCAGCAGCCCGTTGCCCACCAGGCTCAGCGTGGTCTCGTGCCCGGCGATGAAGAAGGTCACGCAGGTGGAGATCAGCTCGCCCGTGCTCAGCCGCTCGCCCTCGCTCTCGGCCGCCACCAACTGACTCAGCAGGTCGCTCCCCGGCTGCCGGCGGCGCGCGGCGATCAGGTCGGTCAGGTAAGCGCGGATCGCCACGATGCCGCGCTGGGCGCGCTCCAGTACCGGGATCGGCGGGCGATTGAGGCCCTGGAACGACAGGATGTCGTCGGCCCAGCCCTTGAAGAGCTGCGTGTCCGACTGCGGCACGCCCATGATCTCGGCCAGCACCGTCGCGGGCAGGGGGGCGGCCAGGGCGCCGATCAAGTCCACCGGTCCGCCGTGGGCCAGCGCCTGGTCGAGCAGGGTGTCGATGATGGCCTGGATGCGAGGCTTCATGCCCTCGATCACGCGCGGGGTGAAGGCCTTGTTCACGAGCCCGCGCAGCCGCGTATGGTCCGGCGGGTCCGAGTGGATCAGGCTCCGGCTGGCGTAGTGCTGCTCGAATGGGCCGAAGCGGGCGCGCTCGGCCGGCGCCAGGTAGTCCACCACCTTGCCCAGCCGCCCCTCGTTCGAGAACTGCCGGGTGACCTTGAACGTCACCTGCACGTCATCGTAGCGCGTGACGATCCACGCGCCGATGCTCTCGCTCCAGAAGACCGGCGCTTCATCCTGCATCCGCGCCATGAGCGGGTAGGGGTTGTGCTGAAACTCATCCGAGACAAGTGCCGCGTCGATGTCGGTGGGAGCGAGATATGTGAGCATAGGGTCCGCCGTGTGCTGGATCGGTTCGTTAGCCTGCATTATGGCGTCGGCGCGCCGAATGTCAATCGCCCTTACGCCACGGGTGCATTCGGGATTATTGGCC
>JAYUUW010000519.1:0-2405 GCA_043754665.1 Anaerolineales bacterium
CCGATGACCGGGCCGAGCAGGCTGCCCAGGCCGCCGATGATGGGCGCGGCCAGCACCAATTCCACATTCAGGCCCAGGTCGAAGACCTGCGGCGGCTCCACAAAGGTGACGTACATCACGTAGAACCCGCCGCCGATGCCGGCCATGGTCGCGCCGATGAGCAGCGCCAGCGTCTTGTAGAGCGAGGTGTTGACCCCCAGCGCGGCGGCGGCGGCCTCGTCCTCGCGAATGGCTAGGAAGTATTTGCCCATCTTGGAGCGATAGACCCAGAACTGCACCAAGATGCCGGCCAGGAGCAGCCCCAGCCCGATGTACAGGTAGGGCAGCTTGCTGCTAAAGATCATGTTGCTCAAGGCGGTCTGGCTTAGGCTCAGGCCCATGCCCATCGCGCCGCCGACAAAGTCCCACTTGAGGAACAAGGTGCGCAGGGCGGTCATGAGCGCGATGGTAAACAGCGCGAAGTAATCGGCCTTGAGGCCGTAACGCAGCGTGACGGCGGCGATGCCCAGGCCCAACAGGGCGGCGACCAACCCGGCCAGCGGAATGCCCAGCCAGGGGCTGATGCCGAACGTGCTGTAGGCCACGATGGTGGTGTAGGCCCCCACCGCCACAAAAATGACATGCGCGATCAGCAGTTGGCCAGCAAACCCGGCCACGATGTTCCACGACAGGCCGATGAAGGCGTACAGCACGGTTAGGATCAGGATGCCCAGGTAATAAGGCGCCTGCACAAAGAGCGGGACGACCGCCAGCCCCGCGATCAGCACCAGGCTAAGCGCCAACTGAGTCTTATCCCAGTCGAGCAAAATCTGCCGCAGCCACCGGCGCGCGGGCTGCTTGGTCAGCGGGGCCGCCACTGTCTGCGTGGTCATGCGCGCCTCCGCCCGAACAGGCCTGACGGCCGGAACAACAGCACCAGAATGAACACCGCCATGCTGGCGATGATCTTCACATCGCCGCCCAAGTAATAGCCGGCGAACACTTCAACCACTCCAATCAGCAGCCCGCCCACGAAGGCGCCCATGAAGTTGCCCATGGTGCCGAGCACGACGACCACGAAGGCCGTCACCGAGAACGACTGGCCGATGGTCGGCAAGATGCGGAAGTTGGGGGTTAAGAACACGCCCGCCACCGCCGTAATGGCGGCGCCGATGCCGAAGGTGAGGGCGTAGATGAACTTGACGTCGATGCCCATGAGCAGGGCGGCGTCGCGCGACTGCGACACAGCGCGGATGGCCTTGCCGGTTTTGGTGAGTTTGAGGAAGACGAACAGCCCGACCGAAATGGCCAGCGAGGCCCCAAAGGCAATCAGGCGCGGGATGCTCAAGCGCAGCCCCCACAGCGCAAGCACTTCGGTCTCATAGGCCACGTGCAGGGCGCGCGGCTCGGCGCTCCAAAAGAACTGGGCCAGGCCCATCAGCAATGTCGACACGCCCAGCAGCAGGATGATCTGGTTAAGCGGGTGGGAAGTGAGCACGCGCTGCACCAGGCCGCGCTGAATGGCCGCGCCCAGGATGAAAATCAACACGGCCGCGATGGGCACCGACACGTACGGGTCGAGCCCGAACAGGGTGAACATCCAAAAAGCCAGGTACATACCCAGCATCAAGAACTCGCCGTGCGCGAAGTTCAAGATCAACATGACGCCGTAGATCAGCGTCAGGCCAATCGACACCAGGGCGTAAGTGCCTCCAATGAAGAGGCCGTTCACCAGCGTTTGAAAGAAGATGTCAGGTCTCACGCGTCCCTCACCATGACGAAGCCGGGCCGCTGGTTAGCGGTTCAACAGATGCTGGCGGAAGCCTTGCAGGGCCGTCGCCGCGACCAACACCAGGCCCTGCATGGCCAACTGCCAGTGGATGGGCAGGCCCAGCACGACCACCAGGTTCAACAGCATGACCAGCAGCATGACGCCGGCCGCCGTGCCAAACAGATTGCCGCGCCCGCCGGTGAAGGTGGTGCCGCCGACGATCGCCGCCGCAATTGCGTTCAAGTTGTAGTCGGCCCCCAGCCGCAGATCGACGTAGCCGATGTAGCCGCTCAGCACCAGGCCGCCGATGAGGGCCAGCACGGCGCAGGCGATGTGCGCGCCGATGGTCACGCCGTCGATGCGGATGCCGGCATAGCGCGCCGCGGCCGGGTTGCCGCCGACGGCGTA
This sequence comes from Anaerolineales bacterium, assembly GCA_043754665.1. Taxonomy (GTDB): domain Bacteria; phylum Chloroflexota; class Anaerolineae; order Anaerolineales; family UBA6663; genus JADZEK01. The sequence continues at coordinate 2,159 of JAYUUW010000519.1, forward strand.
AATCCACCGGCCAAAGCGGGTGAACTTGAGGATGAAGAAGACCACCGCCATCAGCCCCAGCCAGACCAGCAGCGCCGCCGGGACACCCAACACTGGCTCGATGCTCAGCGCCCGCAGCAGGGCCGGCACGGTGCCGCTGGCCTGCCCGCGGGTGTAGGCCAGCCGCGCCCCCTGCACAAACACCAGCATGCCGAAGGTGGCGATGAAGGGCGGCACCTGGCGCTTGGTAATGAGCAGCCCGTTCGCC
>JAYUUW010000520.1:0-4422 GCA_043754665.1 Anaerolineales bacterium
GCCGCCAAATCAGTTCCGCCGACAACGCCCAAAAAGTGTTCACGATGTCTTGGGCCTTTTCCGAGCTACTACTGTTCACGATGTGTTGGACCCTGACACCTACCACCTGCCCGCGCCGCACGGCCGCAACGACCGCACGGTGGCGATGGTGCGTGGCTCGCTGCACTCGCTGGAGCAGGGGCTGACGGTGCACAACGGCATTGTCACCCAGAGCGTGAATGCGGCCCGCATCGCCGGCGACCTGTCGCACGATTCGTACCTGCGCTTGGCCGCGCCCGGCACGCCCGAGGCGCTGGAGTTCTGCGCCATTGATGTGTGGAGCGACCCGGCCGGGATGGGCCAGTTCTACAGCGACCCCAACTTCCCGGCGGCGCTGGGGCAGTTGTTCGCAGGCCAGCCGTCGCAGAGCGCCTGGCGGCACCCCGCCGGCGAGTGGGTGGAGTGGTAGCGCGATAGCGAGCCCTCTAGCCGTGCAGGGCCACAAAAAGGCGGGCCGGGTCATCTGACCCGGCCCGTGTTGTTATTGACTGTTCAGAGGAGCAGTTGATAGTCAGCAGACACAGCGAGTGAGACAATGCGCCCCCCAACGTCGGGCGGCCGGCACATCGCAGGGTGGATACTTGAGACTGCGTATCTGACCCTGGACGAAAAAAAGCAGCACTTCGGGCCAGCTCCGCTGGCCCTCGCGCTGCTTTTTTTCGTCGGCTCTATGACAACGGCTGCGACAGAACTAACTCCGCCCTCACCGCTCCCCCTGCCCTACCTTTTTCTCTTTCTCTTTCTCTTTTCTCTACCTCTTACGGCACCCACACGGCCGGCTCGTCGCGGGCGGCCTCGGTGGTCAGGCGCGTTTGGCCCGCGCCGGCGACAGACATGACGTAAACCTCGGGGTTGCCGTCGCGCTCCGAAAGGAAGGCCAGGCGCGTGCCGTCCGGCGACCAGACCGGCCGGGCATCGCGCGCGCCGGCGTCGGTCAGGCGCGTCTGCGTGCCGCCATCGGCCGTGGTCAGGTAAATCTCAGAGTTGCCATCGCGCTCCGACACGAAGGCCAACACGGTGCTGTTGGGCGCCCACACCGGGCCGTTGTCTTTGGCGGTGTTGGTGGTCAGGCGCAGTTCGCCGCCGCCGCCGGCCAGCATCAGCCACAGTTCGGCGTTAGCATCCACATCGCGGGTGAACACCAGCCAGGTGCCGTTAGGCGCCCAGGTCGGCTCGCGGTCGGCCACGGTGTTGGTGGTCAGGCGGGTCTGCCCGGCGCCGTCGGGCTGCATGCCGTATAGCTCGGCGTTGCCGTCGCGCTCCGACACGAACACAATCCGCGTGCCATCCGGCGACCAAATCGGGTCGGTGTCGGGCGCGCTGTTGTTGGTCAGGCGTGCCTCGGCCGAGCCGTCGGCGGCCATCACGTAAATCTCAGCGTTGCCATCGCGCTCGGAGACGAAGGCGATGCGCGTGCCGTCCGGCGACCACACCGGGTCGGTGTCGGGCTGGGCGGCGTCGGTCAGCCGGGTCGGGCTGCCGCCATCCATATTCATGACATAGATTTCATCGTTGCCGTCGCGGTTCGATTGGAAGGCCAGGCGCTGCGCGGTCGCCGACCAGACCACGTGCGAGTTGCCGGCGGTGCCCGGCACGCTGGGGCTGAGCAGCGTTTGGCTGGCCCCGTCAGAGAACATAGCGTACAGGTTCGATACGCCGGCGCGGTCTGACTCGAACAGCACGCGGCCGCCCGGCGGCGTGACCGTGATGGCCGGCACCGTTGCCGTGGCGGTGGGCAGCGGCTGCGTGGCCGTGGCGGTCGCCGGCGCGAATGTGGCGGTCGCAGTAGCGGCCGGCACCGTCGCGGTCTCGGCCGGGAGCGTGGCCGTCGCGGTCGCCGCTTCGGGGGTAGCTGTAGCGGTGGCGGGCAGCAGTGTGGCGCTGGCCGTCGCCGTGACCGTGGGGCTGGGCGTCGGCGTGGGCTGCTGGCCGGGGTCAGGATCGATGTTGTCGTTCAGGCCATCACCGTCGGTGTCGGGGTTGATGGGGCTCGTGTGCAGGACGTTGACCTCCTGCCCATCGGGCAGTGTGTCGCCGTCGGTGTCGGCCACCAGCGGGTTCGCGCCCCAAATCAGCTCCGCGCCGTCGAGCAGGCCGTCGCCGTCCGTGTCCGGGTTCAGGGCGTCGGTGCCGCGCTGCACTTCGTCCAGGTTGCCCAAGCCGTCGTTGTCCGAGTCGGCCGCGGCCAGCGCCGCCGAGGTCTGTTGGACGGCGGCGGTGGCGGTGGCTGAGGCGCGCCGGTTGGCATCCACGGCGGCAAAGGCCACCACGCCCGCCAGCAGACAGCCAATGAAGATGATTAGCAGCGGAATCCACGGGGGCACGAGCGCAAAGCTCACCAGTTCGGCGGTGTGGCGCTGGGCCTGCCCGGCCGCGTCGGCCACGCGCACCACAAAGGGCTGCTGGCGGCGGCCGCCGATGAGGCGCGGGCGCAGCACGTTGACCGAGAAGTCGGCCACGCCGGCCTGGCCTTCCGGCACGGTGAACTGAAAGCCGGGCGGTTCAAACTGCAGCTCGCCTGAGGCGTCTTCAAAGCCGATGGTGTAGACCTCGGGCGTGTTGCCCTGGTTCTGAATGTTCAGGCGCACCGGCTCGTTCACGCTGAGCAGCGCCGGCGTGATCTCGCTGGCGAACTGGCCAAACGCCGGCAGTGTGACCGTCAGTTTGGCCTCCACCACCTCATTGGAGTCGGCCTGGCTGGCGATGCGGATGAGCAGGGTGTAGCGGCCGGCGCGCGTTTGGGGCGTGCGCGGCGGGTCGAGCGTCAGGCGCACGCGCTGGTCGGCGCCGGGGGCCATGGCCAGGCTGGTGGGCGGCGCAGGCGGCGATACCCAGTTCGGCGGCAGCCCGCTCAGCGTCACGCTGAAGTGGTCGGCGGTGGCCCCCAGGTTAACCACCACCACGCCGGCGGTGGTCTTTTGCCCCGGCGTCACCGTCATCTGCGGCACATCCACGTACACGCCTACTCGGCCGCTGGGGCCCATCTGCACCAGGTTGGCATCGACCGTTGTGCCGCTGAAGTTGAATACCGGCGGGCGCGTGACGGCCTCGGGCGCGTCGCCGCTTTCGCCGCTTTCAATGTAGAGCCAGCTATCGCCGATCAACAGCGGCGCGGGCGGCAGCCAGCCCTCGGCCATGCCGGCCATGAGCTTAGCACCGCCCAAGAAGGTGCCGGCCGGGGTGTTCAAGTCGACCACGGTGAAGCGCCGGCCATCGAACTCCACGCGCGCGTGCTGCGGGGCCACCGCGCCGTCGGTGAGGATCAATTCGTTGCTCGGGTCGCGGCCGATGCTCAGGCCGCGCGTGGTGAGCTTGACGTAGCGTACCGCCCCGCCCGGCCCGACGATCTTAATCCGGCCTTGCGCCAGCGCCACGGTGGCGTTCACGTCGGCGCGGCGGGCGGCGGGCGCGGCGCGGGTCATCTCGGCCAGGCTGCGCTGATAGGCCACCAGCAGGCTGACCATCCACGCGCCGGCGTTGGCGTCCGGGCCAGAGGCGGCAATGAGGGCCTGCACCTCGTCCAGCGCCTGCACCAGCGCGGCCGGGTCGGGGTAGCGGGCGGCCGGGTCTTTCTCCAGCGCGCGCAGGATGACGCCTTCGAGCGGCACCGGCAGATCGGCGCGGCGGGCGCGCGGCGCAGGCGGGGCCGAGCGGCCATGCGCCCGCACCGCCTCAGAGATGGTCTTGACCGGGAAGGGCTGCCAGCCCACGGCCAGCTCGTAGAGCAGCACGCCCAGCGAGTAGACCTGGCCGCGCGCGTCGATGGCCTCACCCAGCGTTTGCTCGGGCGACCAATAGGCGTAGGCCGGCGTCTCAATGCGCTCGGCGGCGGGCAGCCATTCGCCCTCGCTCTCGCCCGAGAGGCCCAGGCTGGTGAGCACCGGGCGGAAGGGCAGCCCATCGGCCCCCTCCGGCTTGAGCATGATGTCGGACGGCTTGATGCCGCGCAGGGGCGCGCCCTGGCGGGCCACATAGTCGAGCGTGAGGCTCACCTGACGGATGAGGCCGACGGCCTCGGCCAGCGGCAGCCACTGATTGTTGGCGCGCAGGTCGAGCAGCAGTTGGCGCAGGTTGCCGCCGGCGAGGTAGTCCATAACGACGTACAGCAGGCCGTCGAGCCGGCCGAAGTCGTGCACCTTGATGAGGCCGGGGTGGTCGAGGCGGGCGGCGGTGCGGGCGCGCTGAAGCAGCTTCTCAGCCGCGTCGGGCTGGCCCAGGGTGTTGGTGTCGATGATTTTGATCGCCACGTCACGCTGGAGGGTGGGGTCATGGGCCTTGAGCACGGTGCCCAGGCGGCCTTCGCCCAGCAGGGCGGTAACGTGGTAGCGGTCAATCGTTTGGCCGATCAAGTGATTAAACATGGCTCTCTCTCCTGGCCGCGCC
>JAYUUW010000521.1:0-7679 GCA_043754665.1 Anaerolineales bacterium
TGTAAATATCGGCCACCAGCACCGTGCCGGTGATGGTGCCATCACTGCGATACAACTCGGTGCCGCTGATCGCATTGTAGGCCGTGAAAAATAGGAGGCCGGCCGCCCCGGTCAGATACGAGGGATAGCTGTCGTCGGTGCCGGGGGCAATGTCGGTCAGCCGCACGGTGCCGGGCAGCGTGCCGTCGGTGACCCACAGCTCTTCGCCCTCGGCGGCGCTTTCGGCCGCGAAGTACAGAAGCCCACCCGCCTTGGTGAACTGCTCGGGGTACGCGCTGGCGCTGCCGGTGTTGATATTCTTGAACAGCACCGTGCCGGGGTCGGTGCCATCGCTCACCCACAGCTCATCGCCGTTGCCGCTGCTGTAGGCATTGAACCACAGCCGGTCGTCATACAGCACCATGGCGTTAATGCCGGCGCCCGACGACCCCGCCGCAATCTCGGCCGCCAGCACCGTGCCGCTGTCCGTGCCGTCGGTCTTCCACAGCTCCTCGCCGCGCACGTGGTCGTTGGCGGCAAAGTACAGCTCACCGTGGTACTCCACAAAATGCTCCGGCTCCGAGCGGTCAGTGCCGGTGGCAATATCGCTCACCAGCACCGTGCCGGCGGGCGTGCCGTCGCTGGCCCACAGCTCTTCGCCCAACTCCGCCGTCACGCCGTTGAAATACACCCGGCCGGCGTAGGTCTCCAAGGCCGGGCTATAGAACGGGTCCGACACCCCAAAGCCGTCGCCGGGGTACAGGTCAATCACCTGCACCGTGCCGGTCAGCGTGCCGTCGGTGCGGTAGAGTTCGCGCCCGGTCGCCGGGGCGTCGCCTGTAAAGTACACCGCGCCCGGCAGCACCACAAAGTTGCTCGGGTCCACGCCTTCGGGGGTGCCGGTGGTCGTCAGGTCTTCGACTAAATAGGGGTCGCCAAAGTCGCCGGCGGCGGCCACCGCCCGCCAGTGGGCGCGCTCCGGCGCGGGGGCCGGTGTCTGCGCGGCGGCCGGCTGCAAGCCCAAACCACTGACGAGCAGCCCGGCGGCGGTTACTAGGCGAAAAAACGGTGGCAGGCGCATGGTCACCTCGGCGGTAAGCAGGTTCCCCCCTGATCGTTGCGGCCTATTATGTCCCAACTCCGCTTAGAGAGCGCTTATTCGCGCGGCGGGTCAGGCGGGCGGGCCGGGTCGAGCCTAACCCGCGCCCTTACCCAAACCCCTTCGTGCGAATTCGTGGCCAGCGCCCTTTCGCCCTACTGAGCAAAGCCCAAGCGCTACAGCTCCTTACCCGCCGTAAGCCCCGCCAGCCGCGGGCACCGCCTCATCCTCTTCCTCACCCTCGCTCCCGCGCTGGAACGAGAAGCGCGGCTCCGGGTGGTCGGCCGGGTTGTAAGCCGGGTCGTAATAGCCCAGCAGCCGGTGCACCGCCTGGCGGCCCCAGGCGATCAACTCATCGCGATACGCCGGCTTGTCGTCGGTGAAGTGCCGAATCCAGCGTGTCGCCAGCCGCACATGGCCCAGCTCGTCGGCCTGCAAGTAGTCGCACAACTCGGCCAGCCGCGTGAAGCCCTGCGCCTGCGCGTGCGCCCGCCAGGCCCGCAGCGTGGGCATCAGGTCGCGCTCGCCCCAGCTATTGGTCACCGTCAGGCGGCGCAGCGGGTCGGCCTCGTTCTGCATCCACCACCAGGCCACCGGCCACGGCGCAAAGCCCAGCTTGCCGCCCAACTCTTCCTCGCACGCCTTGCCCACGATCTCAATGTGGCGTGCCTCGTCCCACATCTGCTGGGCCAGGTCCATGCGCATCTCCCACGGCAGGTCGGGGAACTCGGCAATCATCTTGCCCATCCGGTCAGTCGTGTCCACCTCGCCGTACAGCAGTTGGTGGAACTTGTCGCGGTACCATTCCAACGACCATTCTTCAGTGGTCGTATAGGCCGCGGAAAAATCAGCCCAGTCCTTCGAGAACCAGAACGGCGCTTCGGCCGCCAGGTGCTCCACCGGCGCGCACTGCTTCACAAAGCGGTAGGCCCGCCCGCTGCGGCGCAAGCGCGGCTGCGGCTTTTCACTCTCGCGCGTGCTGTGGAACGCCAGCCAGTGGCTCTCAATCCCCTGCCCCGTTACCCCGCCCGATTCCACCAGGCGCGCTTCGAGGTCCCCCTGCACCGCCAGGGCGCGCCGGTGTTCGTCCGGGTCGCGCGCCAGCGTCTCCAGCACGGCCTGCCCCCAGGCAATGTGCGCTTGCCCGCCCGCCGCCAGTTGGCGCAGCAGGCGCACCGTGGGCGTGTCGGCCAGCGGGTCGGTCGCGTCGGCATGATAGACGTAGCTGCTCACCAAATGCGGGCCCAGCACGCGGTACACCGCCGTCAGCCGCGACACCACATCCGGCAAGTTCCACACATACTCGCACAGGCGCGCGAACTCATCGCTGCCCGGCTCCTGGCTCTCGCGCTGCGAGCGCAGTTGCTCCAGCCGCTCGCCCAGCCGGTCAGCCGCCTGCGCGTGGTCGTACACGTGGTAGCCAAAGGTGGCCTTGAACGCCAACTGCGGCGTCGTGTGCGACCAGCCGCCCAGCATTTCCATCAATTGAATTTCCAAATAGCGGTAGTTCGCCAGGCGCTGCGAGTTCTCGCGCACCGTAAAGCGCCCGCCAAACTCGCGCCGGTCAACAATCGGCATTCCGACCTCCTACTGGTGTCTGTGCCTGTTCGGTAGGTACCCGCGCGTCCAGCGCCCGCGCGCCGTCGCCGTGCTGCCAGTACCGTTCCTTGGCAATCAAGTGTATCCTATTTCGAAATTTCCAGCCGACCTCCCCACCATCTACCCTGGAGCCTGACCCACTTGCCCGACGCCCGCCTCACCGTCCCTCTTCCGCTCCCACCGCCACCCTCGCGGCAGTTAATCTCGCTGCCCTCTCACGCAGGCACCCCTTCTCCGCCCGCTGTACTCAGCGCGGAATGGGGCCGGGGGATGAGGTCCTACCAAGCAATACCCCTCACCGCCACCCTCGCGGCAGTTAATCTCGCTGCCCTCTCACGCAGGCACCGCTTCCCCGGACGCTGTACTCAGCGCGGGATAGGGCCGGGGGATGAGGTCCGACCGTCCACCCACACCCACCCACGCGCGCTGACGACCGCGCCGCTTTCCAGTTAGGCTCCTTCAGAAAGGGACTCGCGATGCAAACCATTAACCTCGACGGCTCCTGGTCGGTTCGGCCCGCAGACTACGCCCTCCTCGGCGAAGCCGGGCTGGCCCACGTCCAGCCGCAAACCGACGGCTGGCTCCCCGCCCAGGTGCCCGGCGAAATCCACCTCGACCTCATGCGCGCCGGGCAAATGCCCGAACCGTCCGTCGGCGTCAACATGCCGGACTGCCGCTGGCCCGAAACCAAAGCCTGGTGGTACCGCACTACTTTCACCCTCGACGCCGGCTTCACCGCCCACGAGCGCCAAGAGCTCGTCTGCGACGGCCTCGACCTCTACGCCCAGATCTTCGTCAACGGCGCGCTGGCCGGCGAGGCCGTCAACGCCTTCGTGCCGGCCGTGTTCGATGTCAAACGCCTGCTGCGCGTGGGCGCGAACGAGCTCATGATCCGGCTCACCGTCGGCAGCGAGCTCGCCAAAGACGGTACGCCGCACCCCGAACAGAACCTCGCCACCAATCAAAAGAAAGTCGCGCCCGGCGAAATCCCCAACCCCATTCAGCCCGGCGACCTCACCGGCCACCGCCTGTGGGGCGGCCGCAAGTGGCTGCGCAAGGCCCAGTTCAGCTATGGCTGGGACTGGGTCGAAGCGCTGCCCAACATCGGCGTGTGGCGCAGCGTCCACCTCGAAGGCCGCTCGCAAGTCACCCTGCCCGACCTGCGGCTCGACACGCTTTTGGCCGCCGGGCAAGTCAGCCTAGAGCTGGCCGCCGTGCTTGAAAACCTGCACCCCTGGAGCGAGCGCGCCTGTGAGCTCGTGGTCGAAATTCAGCCGCCGGACGGCGGGGCGCTCATCTGTCACGTTTACCCCGTGACCGCCCAGCCGGGCCGCAACTACGTGGCCGACACCTTCCCCGTGCCCGACCCGCAGTTGTGGTGGCCCAACGGCATGGGCACGCAGCCGCTCTACGCCGTCACCGCCACCCTGCGCACCGCGGCCGGCGCCGTCTGCGACCAACGCGCCTTCGCCATCGGCCTGCGCACCATCACCCTCGACCGCACGCCCCTGCCCGAGGGCAGCCGCTTTGGCGTGCGCGTCAACGGCGAGCTGGTCTTCTGCCATGGCGTCAACATCGGCCCGCACGATGCCATCTTGGCGCGCATGACGCCTGCCAAGTATGAGGCCCTGGTGGCCGAAGCCGCCGCCGCGCACATCAACATGATCCGCATCAACGGCTGCTCCATCTACGAAGACCAGTCGTTTTACGATGCCTGCGACCGCGCCGGCATCTTGGTCTGGCAAGACTTCATGCTCACCGTCGCCAGCTACCCGGCCGACGATCCGGCCTTCTTTCAGCAGGTTAAGGCCGAGGCCGAGGCGATTGTGCCCCTCCTGCGCCACCACCCCAGCCTGGCGCTGTGGTGCGGCGACAACGAGACCGTGTGGGTGCTGGCCTTGTACGGCTGGGTAGAGCCGGAGACGGTCGATCTCACCGGCAACGAGTTCTGCACCATCGTCTTTCCGGAGGTGTGCCGGGCGCTCGACCCACACCGCCCCTATTGGATCAGCAGCCCCAGCGGGGGCGATTATCCCAGTTCGGAGCTAAGCGGCGATTGCCATTGGTGGTGGCCGGCCTCGCAGCACGCCGACATGAACCGCCGCATTCAGCACGAGGTCTTCGATGAATGCCGCGCCCGCTTCGTCAGCGAGTACGGCGTCATCGGCCCCTGCCACCTCGATTCGATCCGCGAATATCTGCCCGCCGATGAGCTGCGCCCCGGCAGCCCCAGTTGGCAAATGCACACCAACATGTTCGAAAAAGAGACCATGCCGGCGGCCATTCGGCGGCACTACGCCGAGCCGGAAGGCCTCAGCGTCGAGGACTATGTGGTCTATGGGCAGATGTTTCAGGCCCTCATCCACGGCCACGCCATGGAAGCCCTGCGCTTCCGCAAGAACGACCCGGTCGATGACTGCCAGGGCGCGCTCATCTGGTCCTACTCCGACTGCTGGGGCGAAACCGGCTGGTCCATCATCGACTACTACCTGCGCCGCAAGGCCAGCTACTACTGGTTCCGGCGGGCCTGCGCCCCGGTCAAGGTCATCGTGCGCCAGCGCGCCGGCCAGTTGGTCACCCGCCTGGTGAACGACACCCTCCAGCCTGTCACCGGCACCGTCGAGGCTGGCTGGTGGCGCGTCGATGGCGCCGCCCGCGAGACCACCACCCACCCGGTCACCGTGCCGCCCAACGCCATGCTGCCCGTCACCAGCAGCCCGTTGGCCGCCGGCCACGACCCGCAGGCCTGGGTCTATGCCGCCGTGCTGCGCGCTGCCGACGGCGTCGCCCGCGACCAATCCATCTGGACCCTCGCGCCGCACCGCGAACTGGCCCTGGCCCCGGCCGACCTCAGCGTCACGCCGCTGCCCGGCGGCGGGGTGCAGGTCTCCAGCCCGGTCTACTGCCACGCCGTGCACGTCGAAGACCACGGCCACGCGTTGTTGTCGGATAACTGGTTTGATCTGCTGCCGGGGGTAGCGCTGCACCTGCACGTCGTCGCCGAGGCCGCGCTCGGCGTCGAGGCCTTTGCGGCCGTGATGGGGGTGGCCAAAACCTAGCCGGCCTGCGCGCCGCCGACTGAGCCAGTCATATTGTATAATCCATCACAATCAGCCGCCTCCGTGGAGCGTCCATGAAAATCGTCACTGACTGCGCCGCCGATCTGCCGGCCGCCGAATTGCAGGCGCTGGGAATCCTCCAGGCCCCGCTGTTCATTCAGTTCCCCGAGGGGGAAGTGAACTCGGCCGATCTGGAGGCCGATGCCTTCTACGACCGGTTGGAGGCCATGCGCCCGGCCATCCCCACCACCGCGCAGCCCTCGCCCGGCGCCTTTGCCGAGCTCTACCGCGCGGCCGCCCAAACCGATCCCGAGATCCTCTCGCTACACATCTCCAGCGGCCTCAGCGGCACGCTCACCTCCGCCCAGTTGGGGCAGGCCCAGGCCGCCGACGCCGCCGCCATCACCCTCTGGGATACGCTGACGCTCTCCGGCGCGCAGCGCTTTCAAGTGTTGGCCGCGGCCTGGGCGGCGCGCGCGGGCTGGACGCTGGCCCGCCTTCAGCAGCGCCTGGGTGACATCCGCGCCCAGAGCGAACTGCTCTACACGCTCGACACGCTCGAGTACCTGGCGCGCGGCGGGCGCATTGGGCGGGTGCAGGCGCTGGCCGGCGCGCTGCTCAACCTCAAGCCCATCATCAGCGTCGACCATGCCGATGGCAAATACAGCACCCTCGGCCGCGCCCGCACCCTGGCCCGCGCCTTTACCAGCATGGCCGACCACCTGCACCGCCAGTATGCCCAAACACCGCTGTGGGTCACCGTGTTGCACGGGCGCTTCGCCGCCCAGGCCGAACTGATGGCGCACGAGCTCAGCCAGCGCCTCACCATCGGCCGGCTGGAGACCCTGCGCATCTCGCCCGTGCTGGGCGTGCACACCGGGCCGGGCATCGTCGGCGTGGCGGCCGTGCCGCTTCAGCTCTTCGCCGACCTGCTGCCCGCCGCACCCGCGCCCTAGCGCGCTAAGCCCAATCAGCCGCCGCGCCGTCACTCACCCGCCGGATTTGTCACACACCTGCCCCCGCGGTTTGTGCGGGGGTGCCCAAATGTCCTTTATTTGGGTTTCGAAGCCCCCCTCAGGGCTTTGGACCTCTCGCAACCTTGTGGGGGTGAGAAATCTCGGCCTATGTCGATCCGCCCCGCCGCTGGTCGCGGCCCGCGCTTTTGTTTCTGAGCAACCCGGCCTCAGGCCATTGGACCTAGCGTTCCCTTTGGGCCGGTAAGGAATCTCGCTTCAGACTCAATTGGCCTCCGCGCCGTCGCCCAACTCCAACATCACCTCCCCGGAGCGCGGCGCTGCTTGGTTTTTCCGACTTCTGATTTCCGACCTCTGACTTCTAGAACCTACATCGCCACCTTGCCTCGCGCCGCTCTAGCCCTCCTCCGGCGCATCATCGGCCTCACCGAAATCCGCCTCGTCATCGCCCGCATCCCACTCGCGCAACGCCTTGAGTTGGTCGCTGTCTATCAGCAGGGGCATGCCCAGGGCCCGCTCCATAGCTGACAACTTTTCAGGCGGGTTGCCGGTCACGCTCAGGCGCTCAAAGTCCGCCGCCGTGAAGGCCGGCGTGTGGGGCGCCTCCGGCAGCGGCAGCACATAGCTGACAAACGCCTCGCGCAGCGCGATCAGGTCGTGGGGCAGGCGGATGCCGGCGGCTTCATTGGCTTTGAGGGCCGTCATCAGCCGGCGCTTCACCTCGGCCGCCGCAATCGGCGTCATGGGCCGGCCTCGCACCGCCCAGCTATCCACAAAGCGCTCGATCAAATTCTCCGGCGGCTTGTTCGGAAACAGCATGACATCCTTAACCGCCCCGTTCCAGGGCGCCACATGATCAATCAAGAATTGCATGCCGCGCGCTCGCGTCCGCTGGGGGTTGCTGTACCACAGCAAGCTGACCGCTGACTGAAACGGATTATCCAGCGCATAGGCGCTGTGAAACGCGTC
>JAYUUW010000522.1:0-3913 GCA_043754665.1 Anaerolineales bacterium
TTCGCCAACCAGGCCGGCGAGGGCCAGGGCGCGTTCAACGACACGCGCCTGGGCCAACTCGCCAACGCGCAAGGGCTGGCGATGGATACCTTCAACGCCTGCTTCGTCTCCGATGAGGCCGCCGCCGCGGTGCTGGCCGATGAGCAGTTGGCGCGCCAGTTCCAACTCAACTCGACCCCGTCGCTGCTGGTCAATGGCCAGCGCCTCGGCAACCCGCTCGACTTCCGCGAGGTCTCGGCCGCCATCGACGCGGCGCTGGCTGCCGCCGGGCAGTAGGGCGGCCGTCCGTACGCAAGGGGGGAAGCGCAACGTCAAGCGGCCGGCTCATCGCACGGTGGGGCCTTCAGTCAATTTATCTGACCCGGACGAAAAGACGCAGCACTTCGGGCCGGCCCTGCTGGCCCTCGTGCTGCGTTTTCCCTTCTGGTGGGGGCAGCTCTATGACAACGGCTGCGACTAACTGGCTAACTCTGTCGCCACCGCTGCTGTAATCGCACTAGCGCCTCGCACGCATAATTTGTGCGTCTAATGCGCGCGAGGCGCGGCGCAGCGGACGAGGCACGTGGGCGGCGACTGGAACAGTTGCTTGCGTCCGCACAAAGCGCCGGGCATCATAACCACCGCGCCCGCCCGCGTTGGCGCCGCGCCCCGCTTGGGCCAAGATTAGACCGCCCCTAATTGCGGGCCGACAGGGGTGCATCCGGAGATGTTGGCTGACTTTGACCCCGGCGAATGAATTCGCGGCTACACATGGCGAAACCCGCCTGCGCGGGTTGGGAGGGCAGCGCCGCAATAAACGCTGCGACCAATAATCCCGGATGCATCCGCCGATAGTGCATCGTTGACTCGGGTGTATATTGACTCAACCGACAGTGCATCCTTGACATTTGGGTGTGTGGCAACCGACAATCATGGATGCCGGAATGGCGGGTACGGTTGCGCATTGCGAAAGTGCCAAATTCGATATGCAAACACAATTGAAAGTTGCGTTGGCTGGTGGGGGTGGAGCAGATGAGTCGCGCCTCCTGGACGAAATGTTTGCAACGTGGATTGGATCACAGGGCAAGTTACTCTACTGGCCAATCGCCCTCCGCGGGATACGCCCGTTCCCGTCGTGTTTGGAATGGATCAAAACCACGTTTGCACCGTTGAACGTCACCCAAATCACCATGTGGACCGATCTATCTGAGCATCACGCCAGTGAACTCGGGGAATTCGATGCAGTCTATGTCGGGGGTGGGAACACCTTTGCCTTGCTGGCGCACCTTCGAGAAAGTGGCTTTGACCGCTATCTAAGAGCGTATGTCCAGGACGGCAAGGCAGTTTATGGTGGAAGTGCGGGAGCCGTAGTATTGGGTCGGGATATCCGAACCGTAGCGCACCTTGACCACAATGTTGTCGGTCTGACGGAAACGCAAGGCCTAAATTTGGCCAACGGACATGCGGTTTGGGCGCATTATCGGCCCGTTGATGATGACCTGATTCGGGCTTACGTGCAGCAATGCCATCAGCTAGTCTTGGCAATCCCAGAACGATCAGGAATTGTGATCAACGAAGACGGTTTGCATACTGTTGGATACGAAGCAGCATTTCGATTTGATGGACAAGAGAAGTTCGAGGTCTGAGTCGCCGCGCAGTAGGGACGGCTACTACGGCATTCGCACTAGCGCCTCGCACGCATTATTTGTGCGTCTAATGCGCGCGAGGCGCGGCGCAGCGGACGAGGGGCGTGGGCGGCGACTGGAACAGAGTTGCCTGGGTCCGCCCAGCGCGCCGGCCCCAACATTCATCACCAGCCGCCACTCACCTTCCTCGCACGGCACCCCGCTTGGGCCGAGATTAGACCGTTCCTCCTAAACACCACATCCTCCTGCATTGCCGCCGCGCCCCCTACCAACGCAGCCGTCCCCCGAGTCCCTTCAGTCCCCCGAGTCCCCCTCTCCTAACGCTTCAGACCCTTTATGCCCTTCAGGCCCTTCGGGCCCGCGCCATGCGGTATAATCGCTCCCACACGACCACGCGCCCGGCGTGGTCGTTTTGGCTTGATTTGAGACAAAATGCTAGACAAGATCGCGGGCATTGAAGCCCGCTACGAAGAACTGAACCGGCTGCTGGCCGAAGGCAACCCCGACTACAACAAGGTCACGGAGTACGCTAAAGAGCACTCCAGCCTGCAAGCCATTGTGGCGGCCACGCAGCAGTACCGCACCCTGCTCAAAGACCTGGAGGGTGCGCGCGCCCTGCTGGCCGACCCGGCCATGGCCGAGTTGGCGCACGACGAGGTGCACGGCCTCGAAACGCGCCGCGCTGTGCTCGAAGACAACCTGCGCCTGCTGTTATTACCCAAAGACGTGCGCGACGCGCGCAACGTCATCGTCGAAATTCGGGCCGGCGCGGGCGGCGACGAGGCCGGCCTGTTCGCGGCCGACCTGTTCCGCATGTATACCCGCTACGCTGAGAAGCACGACTGGAAGCCCGAGACCATGTCGGCCAACGAGACCGGCGTGGGCGGCTTTAAGGAAGTCACCTTTCAGATTAAGGGCGAGGGCGCGTACTCACGCCTGAAGTACGAGAGCGGCGTCCACCGCGTGCAGCGCGTGCCCAGCACTGAGAGCAGCGGGCGCATTCACACCTCCACTGCCACCGTGGCCGTCATGGCCGAAGTGGACGAAGTGGAGATCAACATCCCCGACCGCGACATCAAGCTCGACACCTACCGCGCCAGCAGCGCCGGCGGCCAGAACGTGCAGAAGAACGCCACCGCCGTGCGCCTGACCCACCTGCCCAGCGGCCTGGTGGTCACCTGCCAGGACGAGCGCTCGCTGACCCAGAACCGCCTGCGCGGCATGGCCATCTTGCGCGCCCGGCTGTATGAGATGGAAAGCCTCAAGCGCCAGCAGGCCGAAGCCGCCGACCGCAAATCGCAGATCGGCAGCGGCGAGCGCAGCGAGAAGATCCGCACTTACAACTTCCCGCAGTCGCGCGTCACCGATCACCGCATCGGCGTGTCGTCGTTCAATTTGCCGAGCGTGCTCGACGGCGAGATCGACCTGTTCATTGAGGAGTTGGTGGCCCGCGCCCAGGCCGAGAAGCTGGGCGGCGCCGGCCTTAGCCCGGCCGCCCCTGACGAGGACGACGACGCATAAGCGCCGCCGTGACGCTCCGCGCGGCGCTGCTGGCCGCTACCGCCGCGCTCGGGGCGACCGATGCCCCGGCCCTCATCGCCCAAGTGCTGCTGGCCGAAGTGCTAGCGCTCACCCGCACGCAGGTGCTCACCCAACCCGAACGAATTTTGAGCGCGGCCGAATTGGCCGCGTTTGAACGCCTGACCACCCGCGCCGCCGCCGGTGAGCCCTTGGCCTACATCCTTGGCCGGCGCGAGTTCTACGGGCTGAGTTTTGAAGTGACCCCCCACGTGCTCGTGCCGCGCCCCGAAACCGAATTGCTGGTTGACCTGGCCCGCGCCCTGAACCCCCGGCGCGCGTTAGACGTGGGCACCGGCTCGGGCTGCATCGCCGTGGCGCTGGCGGTCAACGTGCCGGGCGTCAGCGTCACCGCGCTCGATGTGTCGCCCGAGGCGCTGGCCGTGGCGCGGCGCAACGCCGCCACGCACGGCGTAAGTGACCGCGTTACCTTTTTCCAGAGCGACCTGCTGGCAGCGCTGGAGCCCGCCGCGCCGGTGTATGACCTGCTGTGCGCCAACCTGCCCTACATTGACACGGCCGAACTCAGCACCCTGCCCGTGGCCGCGCACGAGCCGGCCCTGGCACTGGATGGCGGCCCCGGCGGGTTGGTGGTGATCGAACGACTGTTGGCGCAGGGCGCGCCGCACCTGGCCCCCGGCGCGACCCTGCTGCTGGAGATCGGCGCGACGCAAGGCGCGGCGGCGCTGGCCCTCGGGCGCGCCGCCTTT
>JAYUUW010000523.1:0-4204 GCA_043754665.1 Anaerolineales bacterium
GAGCGCCTAAAGGAGGCCGACCATGACCGAGCGACCTTTTGGCGCCAGCATCAAACGCAAGGAAGACCCCCGGCTCATCACCGGCGAGGCCAAGTACCTGGAAGATTTGCAGCCGCAGGGCGCGGTGCACGCCGCCATCCTGCGCAGCCCGTACGCCCACGCCAACATCAAGAGCATCAACACGGCCAAAGCGGCGGCGCTGCCGGGCGTGGTGGCGGTATTTACCGGCGAGGATTTTAAGGACCTGCCCGCCCTGCCCTGCGCCTGGCAGGCCGACGCCGGGCGCATCCCCAACCACATCAACACGCCGCATGTGCTGGAGACCGGGCATGTGACCTTCACCGGCGCGGGCATCGCGGTGGTGGTGGCCGAAGACCGCTACACCGCCGAGGACGCGGTGAACTTGATCGAAGTGGAGTATGAGCCGCTGGGCGTGGTGGTGGATGCGAAGAAGGCGGCCCAGGACGGCGCGCCGCAGCTGCACGAGAACGCCCCCAGCAACGTGGTGTTCGACTGGCAGTGCGGCGACAAGGACGGCACGGACGCCGGGCTGGCCGAAGCCGACGTGGTCGTGAAGCAGGCGCTGATCAACCAGCGCCTGATCCCGAACTCGATGGAGACGCGCGGCTGCATCGCCATGTACTCGCCCATGCAGGAGGAGTACACCATCTACATGACCTCGCAGGCCCCGCACGTCATGCGGCTGCTGATGACGGCCTTTGTGTTCGGCATCCCCGAGACCAAGATGCGCGTGATCTCGCCGCAGATCGGCGGCGGGTTCGGCACCAAGATTTTCCTGTACCCGGAATACTGCCTGGTGACAGCGCTGGCTAAGCGCATCGGCCGGCCGGTGAAGTGGATGGAGACCCGGCGTGAGAACTACGTGGCCACCACCCACGGCCGCGACCATGTGACCGATATTGAAGTAGGCGCGAAGAAAGACGGCACCATCACCGCGCTCAAGGTGAAGACCTACGCCAACCTGGGCGGACTGATCTCCACCATCGGGCCGGGCATTCCCACCACGCTCTACGGGCGGCTGCTGTCGGGCGCGTATAAGATCCCGCACATCTACTGCAACGTGGTCGGCACCTATACCAACACCAGCATGGTCGACGCCTATCGCGGCGCGGGCCGGCCGGAGGCGACCTATGTGGTCGAGCGCGCGGTGGACCTGGTGGCCGCCGAACTGGGGCTGGACCCGGCCGAGGTGCGCCGCAAGAACTTCATCCAGCCGGAAGATTTCCCGTATGATCCGGTGGGCATTCTGGCCGGGCTGAAGTACGACAGCGGCGACTACGAAACGGCGCTCGATATGGCGCTGGGCATGGCCGGCTATGCCGACTTCAAGCACATGCAGGCCGACGCCCGCAAGGAGGGCCGCTACCTGGGCATTGGGGTAGCGTCGTACATCGAAATCTGCGGCGTCGCGCCGTCGGCCTGGATCGGTTTGCCGGGCCAGGGCTGGGGCGCGGGGCTGTGGGAAAGCGCCAACGTGCGCGTGCACCTGACCGGCAAGGTGGTGGTGACCACCGGCTCGCAGTCGCACGGGCAAGGCCTGGAGACCACCTTCGCGCAGATCGTGGCCGACGAGCTGGGCGTGGGGACGGACGACGTGCTGATCCAGCACAGCGACACGTTGGGCACGCCCTTCGGCTACGGCACCTATGGCAGCCGCAGCACGGCGGTGGGCGGCGTGGCGCTCTACAACAGCTTGCAGCGCGTGAAAGACAAGGCGCGGCGGCTGGGCGCGCACATGCTGGAGGCCGCGCCGGAAGACGTGGTGTTCGAGAGCGGCAAGGCCTACGTGAAAGGCTCGCCCGACCGCGCCAAGACCATCGGCGAAATCGCGGCGGCGGCGGCCCTGGCCTACAGCCTGCCCCCCGGCATGGAGCCGTTCCTCGACGACACGGCCTACTATGACCCGCCCAACTGCACCTACCCCTTCGGCACGCACGTGGCGATTGTGGAGGTCAGCAAAGACACCGGGCAGGTGACGCTGCTGCGCTACATCGCGGTGGACGACGTGGGCCGCATGATCAATCCGCTGATCGTCAACGGCCAAATCCACGGCGGCATTACGCAGGGCGTGGCGCAGGCGCTGTGGGAAGGCGCGCTGTACGACGAGAACGGCCAACTGGTGTCCGGCTCGATGATGGACTACACCGTGCCCAAGGCCAGCTACCTGCCGTCGTTTGAGCTGGGCCACACCGAGACGCCCTCGCCCGTGAACCCGATGGGCGTGAAGGGGGCCGGCGAAACCGGCTCGATTGCCTCGACGCCGACGGTGGTGAACGCCGTGATGAACGCCCTGGCGCCGATGGGCATCCGCCACCTCGACATGCCGCTGACGCCGGAGCGCGTCTGGCGCGCGATGAACGCGTAAAGGAGCCGACCTGCCATGTATTCTGCCAACTTCGATTACTACCGGGCGAACAGCCTGAGCGAGGCCGTCAGTTTGCTGGCGAGCCACCCTGGCGCCAAGCTGCTGGCCGGGGGCCACAGCCTGCTGCCGCAAATGAAACTGCGCGTGGCCCAGCCGAGCGCGCTGGTCGATATCGGCCGGGTGGCCGAGCTGCGCGGCCTCACCCACGACGGCGGCGTGCTGCGGATCGGCGCGCTGACCACGCACAACACCGTGGCCACCTCGGCCGTGGTGCGAGAGCACTGCCCCATCCTGGCGCAGGCCGCCGCCCAAATCGGCGACCAGCAGGTGCGCAATCGCGGCACCATCGGCGGCTCGGTGGCCCATGCCGACCCGGCCGCCGACCTGCCGACCGTGCTGGTAGCCTTGGGCGCAACCATGACCGCCACCGGCCCGAACGGCAGCCGCGACATCGCGGCGGGCGAGTTCTACACCGACCTGTTTACCACCGCCCTGGGCGAGGATGAAATCCTCACCAGCGTCGCGGTGCCGGCCTACGGCTCGGGCGCGGCCGGGGCCTACGCCAAGCACGAGCACCCGGCCTCCGGCTATGCGGTGGTGGGCGCGGCGGTGATGCTGATGGCGAGCGGCGGCAACTGCACCGGCGCGCACATCGCCGTGGGCGGGGCGACGGCCAACCCGGTGCGCGCCAGCGCGGCCGAGGCGGCGCTGGTGGGCCAACCGCTGTCGGCGGCCAACCTGGCCGCGGCGGCGGCCAAGGCCGCGGCGGCCATCGTGAACCCGCTGAGCGACTACTACGCCTCGGCGGAGTTCCGCACACACCTGGCGACCGTGATGGTCAAGCAGGCGCTGACCGAGGCGGCCGGCAAGCTGGGGTAAGGTCGGGGCGGCCGGCGACAAGCCCGAAAAGCAGAGGCCTCCCGCCAGTGGGAGGCCTCTGTTGTTCTGGGCGTGGGGGCGACCGTGCTAGAATCGGCGGGACGGGTGGGTGCTGAACGAGTCGGAAGGAAGGCGCAACGCGTGTTTGCTTCGATTGATGACTTACAGGCCGGCCTGCGGGCGCACCAGTATGTGGCCGACCGGGGTTTGGCAACAGCGATCTTCCTGGCGCTGCGGCTGGGCCGGCCCTTGTTTCTGGAGGGCGAGGCCGGCGTGGGCAAGACCGAAGTCGCCAAGGTGCTGGCCAAACTGCTGGACACCGAGTTGATCCGGCTGCAATGCTACGAGGGCCTGGATGTGAACCAGGCCGTGTATGAGTGGAACTACGCCCGCCAGATGATGCACATTCGGCTGGCGGAGGCGCGCGGCGAGCGCCCGGACGAGGCCGAGCTGTTTGGGCCGCAGTTCTTGCTGCGCCGCCCGCTGCTGCAAGCGATTGATAACCGCCACGCTCGGCCGCCGGTGCTGCTGGTGGACGAGCTCGACCGCAGCGACGAGGAGTTCGAGGCCTATTTGCTGGAGGTGCTGTCGGACTTCCAGGTGACCATCCCCGAGATCGGCACGCTGAAGGCCGACCGACCGCCGGTGGTGGTGCTGACCTCCAACCGCACGCGCGAGGTGCACGACGCCCTCAAGCGCCGCTGCCTGTACTTCTGGATCGACTACCCCAGCTTCGAGAAAGAGTTGGAGATCGTGCGCACGCGCATCCCGGAGGCGCCCGAGGCCTTGAGCCGCCAGATTACTGGCTTTGTGCAGGATTTGCGGCACGCCGACCTGTATAAGCTGCCGGGCGTGGCCGAGACGATTGACTGGACCACCGCGCTGGTGGCGCTGGACCAGACGGCGCTCGACCCGGAGGTGGTCGACGAAACACTGGGC
>JAYUUW010000524.1:0-2009 GCA_043754665.1 Anaerolineales bacterium
CATGGTCGGCACACTGGTCGTCGCGCCCTAGCCGCCGACAACATTCGCCATCACCGGAGGCACCCTCATGTCCACCACACCGTTCGTTTCGCCGCGCCCAACGAGTCAACTCGCCACCACCACGGGGGCCGTGGGCCTGCTCGGCATCGTCTGCATCACCCTGTTTTACAGCGTGGGCGGCATCTTTGGCCCGCTCAATGATCTGTGCAACGCCGTCTTGGCGCTCCTGAGCGCCGGGCTGGCCTGGCGTCTGCGCCGGTCAGCGCCGCCCGACCGCGCGGCCCTGGGCGCGGCCGGCTTGGGCGCGGCGATCGCGGTCGTCGGCTCAGCGCTGGTCATGTCCGGCCGCACGGGCTGGTACCTGGCGGGCCTTTACACCTCGCTGGGCTACGCTTTCCTCGGTCTGTGGGTTTGGCGCGTGAACTCGGCCGTGCGCGCGGGCCTGGCCTGGCCGCGCCGCCTGGTGCAATTCGGCCGGCTCACCGGCGCGCTGATGGCGCTGGGGTTTCTGGCGCTGCCCGGCATCGTGCGCGGCGTGGACTCGGCCGAGACCGCGCCGTGGTGGGCACATGCCGGCTTCGTGGGCGGCCTGGGCTGGTTCTTGCTGTATCCCATTTGGTGTCTGTGGCTGGGCCGTGCTCTGGCCCGGCCCGCGCCGGAAGGCTAGAGCCATGTACTCGTTCCTGATCTTCCTGCATGTGCTGAGCGTCTTCGCCTTCTTGTTCGCGCACGGCGTCTCCGCGGCCGTCATGTTCAAGGTGCGCGGCGAGCGCAACCCCACCCGCCTGCACGCGTTGCTCGATCTCTCGCAGGGGCTGGGCGGCGCGCTGGCCGTCACCGCGCTGCTGCTCTTTCTCACCGGCCTGATCATGGGTTTCATGGGCGGCTGGTGGGCGCGCGGCTGGATCTGGGTCTCGCTCGGCCTGTTCATCGCCATCAGCGTGGTGATGTCGGTCTTGGGTCGGCCCTATTTAGAGCGCATCCGCACCGCCATTGGGATCGGTTCGGTCGAAGACCGGCGCAAGCAGCGCGCGCCGGCGCCGGCGCTGCCGCCCGAGGCGCTGGCCGTCGTCCTCGCCTCCGGCCGGCCCATGCTCGTGGCCGTGGTCGGCCTGGTCGGGCTGGCGGTCATCACCTGGCTGATGATGTTCAAGCCGTTCTGAAGGAGTGCAGGCATCATGAACCCAAGTCTGAAAGTCACTGTCGTGGTCGTGTGCTTCGATGCGCTCGGGTGGATTGTGGGCGTGCTGCCGACTCTGTACTACGCCTTCACGCACCGCGCGCTGCCAACGGTCGCCAGCATTCGTTTATTGAGCGGGCCGTTCGAGCGCCTGGGCCTCGACAGCCTGATCGTGGCCGGCCTGTTGTTCGTGGTGGTGAGCGCGCTCAAGCTGCTGGCTGCGTACTGGCTCGCGCAAGCCCAGCGCGAGGGCGACGTGCTGGCGCTGATCTTGCTCGGGCTGAGCGCCATCTTCTGGTATGGCTTTGCCTTGCCCTTTGGCCCGCTGGTGGGCCTGCCGGAACTCGGGCTGCTCGTGCTCGTGTGGGGCCGCCTTTCGTGAAAGGATAAACAACATGACTGAGATCGCTCTGCGCGGGAGTGGCGCTCTATTGGTCGTCGGCGCCGCTCTGCTGGGTTCGGCCATTGTCTCGATTTCACTGCGGCCGGTGGAGGGCCAGGTTTTCTCCTCCGGCGTCAGTCTGCTGCTGCTGCTGGCGGCCGTCGCGCTGCTGCTGTCGCTGCCCGCCCTGTATGCCCGGCAGGCCGGCGCCGCCGGCTGGCTGGGGCTGGCCGGGCACGCCCTACTGCAGGCGGGCATCGTGCTGCTGGTGGTCTTGGCGGCTACCCCGCTGCTGCACCCCGCGCTCAAGGCCGGCGCGCCCCAACACCCGGTGGTCTTCGGGCTTGGGATTGCCCTGACGTTCGGACTGCTCCTCACCGGCCTGGCCACCCTGCGCGCGGGGGTCTTTCCGCGCGGGGCCGGTCTGCTGCTGCTGGCCGCCACCGC
>JAYUUW010000525.1:0-3166 GCA_043754665.1 Anaerolineales bacterium
CGCTTGTGGGTTACACCAACGCCGGAAAGTCGTCCCTGATGCGCGCCCTCACCGGCAGCGAGGTGCTGGTCGCCGATCAGCTCTTCGCCACGCTCGACACCACGGTGCGCGCGCTGCAGCCGGAGACGCGGCCGCGCATCCTGGTGTCGGACACGGTGGGCTTCATCCAGAAGCTGCCTACTACGCTGGTGGCCGCCTTTCGCGCCACGCTGGAGGAGATCGGCGAGGCCGATGTGCTGTTGCACGTGCTCGACGTATCGCACCCGAACGCCCGCCAGCAGGCCGAAGCGGTGATGGGCACGTTGGACGATCTGAACGTCCATGACGCGCCGGTGCTGCTAGCGCTGAACAAGACCGACACACTCACACCCGAAGCCCGCGAGACCGCCCGCGCCAACCTGGGCGACCTGTACGACGAAGGGGTGCCCATCTCGGCGCTCACCGGTGCGGGCCTGCCTAACCTGCTGGCGCGTGTATCGGCCGAACTGTACGCCCATTTGGTGCCGATCAAGATCCTGGTGCCGTACAACGACGGCCATATCATTTCGCTCTTTCACGAACAGGCGCTGGTGGAGCATGTGGAGCACACCGAAGCCGGCGTGGTGCTCGAAGGCCGCGTGCCCGAGCGGGTGGCGGCGCGCTTCAAGCCGTATGTGCCGCGCCCCCGCCGCAGCGCCAAGAAAGCGCCGGCCGCGAAAGCCTAACCCGTCCCTGAGGACGCAACCCCATGTGGCTTGACCGTCTCTCCGCGTTTATTGCCCGCTACAAGGGCCTGCCCACCATGGTGGCGGTGCTGCTGGTCATCCTCAACTTTGTGTTGGGGTTCTTTGACCTGGGCTGGTTCACCTCCAGTAACCTGCTGCTGCACCTGGGCATTGTGGTGGGCTTGATCGGCCTGCTGCTGGCGCAGGCACTGGGCTAGCGCTGGCCCACCTCCAAAGCCGAGTGGCACTCAACATGGCTCGGCCCTCCCGCTGGTTGCGCCGTTTGGGCAGCGTGGCGCTCGCGCTGCTGTTGGCCGCCGCCTGCGCCCCCACGCCCGGCAATACCGCCGCCCCGCCGACGGCGACACTGCTGCCCGTCACCCGCATTACGTCGGTCGAGACCCCCACTTTTACGCCCGCGCCACCTTCGGCGACGCCTACCACCACGCCCACGGTCACACCGACGGACATTCCGCCGACCGCGACCGAAGTGCCGCCCACGGCCACCGCCACGCCCGTGCCGATCGTCCACCTGGCGGCGGGCGGCGACCTGATGTTGGCCCGCACCGTCGGCGACAGGGTGCTGTCGGTTGGGCCGGAGGTAGTTTTCGCTGGGATTCAGAGCGCGCTGGCGCAGGCCGATCTCTTTGTCGCCAACCTGGAATGTGTGATCTCGGACCAGGGCGAGCCGGTGGTCAAGTCGTTCACCTTCCGCGCCCCGCCGGCGGCGGCCGATGCGCTGGCGGCGGGCGGGGTCGACCTGGTCAGCCTGGCCAACAACCACGCGCTCGACTACGGCGTGGAGGCGCTGGCCGATATGCTGCCCCGCCTGCGGGCGCTGGGCATCGAAACGGTCGGCGCGGGCGCGGACGATGTGGCCGCGCGCACGCCGGTAGTGATCGAACGCAACGGCCTGCGCGTGGCCTTCTTGGCCTATGTGGATGTGCCGGTCGAGGGGCGCTCGGGCTTTGATACACGCAGTTGGGAGGCGGGGCCAGACCAACCCGGCCTGGCTTGGGCCGAGCCGGCGAACATGCAGTTCGACATTGCCTCGGCGCGCCTCAAGGCCGATGTGGTGATTGTGCTCATGCACTTTGGGCTGGAAGGCCGCAGCGACTACACCAGTCTTCAGCAAGACCTGGCGCACACCGCCATTGACGCCGGGGCGGCGCTGGTATTGGGGGCGCACTCGCACGTGCTCCAGCCGGTGGAGGCCTACAACGGCGGGCTGATCGTCTACAGCCTGGGCAACCTGGTGTTCGACGGCTTTGCGCCGCCCTCGACCTATTCAGCCATCTTCACGGCCACGCTCACCCCCGCCGGCGTGGTGGACTACGCCTGGGTGCCGGTCATGGTTGCCCACGGCCTGCCGCGCCTCGCCACTGAGGCCGAGGCCGAGATCATTCGCGCCATGGTCAGCCCGGCAGAGTGACCGGCGCCCGCCTGCCGCCCCACTGCTTTGGGTCTGTCGCGCCCGGTCGCATTTGGCGCTAGCGGCATTTTCGCGTAGCATGAAGCCGTCCGGACGCTCCCATGGCCCGGACCAGGATGCAACAGGCACTCTTTGTGGACCCCCAGTTGATTATTGCCGCCCTCTATGCCCTGCTCGGGCTAATACACGCCGGGCTGGCCGGTTGGGCGTTAACACGCCCGCCGCAGCCCGGGTCGGCGGCGCGCACGCTGGCCGTGGGTGCGGGCGTTAACGTCCTCATCAATCTGCTATTGGCCGCCGTGAGCGTGGGCCGGGTGCCCTGGTTGTCGGCGGGTCTGCAAACCCACCTGGCGCTCTATGGGGCGGTGGCCTACACCGGCCTGCTGTACCTGGTTAAGCGCCCAATCTTTCGTCATGCGGCCAGCCGGCGGCAGTGGTTGTGGCTGGTGGCGGCCGGTCTGTTCGTGCTGGCGCTGCTGGATAACGGTTTGATGACGAACACCGTCGTCGTAGCCCTGCGGCCAGGCTATGCCCTTGATCGGAACGGCTTTTTGGTGCTCGGCCTGACGGCGCTGTGGGCGACGGTCGCAGGTCGGGCGGTCCTGCTTACGTGGCGCACCTACCGGCACACGCCGCAGCCGCTGCACCGCAACCGCCTCGCCTATTGGGCGCTGGCCTGGGCGTTGGTCGCCGTTGGCACGGCCCTACTGGTGGTTGGCGTAACGTTCGCCGGGCAAGTGGTGCTGGCCGGCGCGGCCGGCATCGCCACGCTCACCGGGCTGCGCGCGCACCTGCCCGATGCGCGCCGGTCGGTCTTTCAGGGCGTGGTCACGGGCGTGGTGCTGGTGCTCACGGTGGCGGCGTATGCCGCCTTGTTGTGGTGGCTGCTGAACCCGAGCGACAACCGGCTGGGTCTGATCCCGTTCGCCGCCGCTGCGCTGGTGGCCACGCTGATGGTGCTTACGCTCAACCCGCTGCTGCGTGCGCTCGAAGGCTGGCTGCGGCTGCGCGTGGCCGGTCGCCGCTACGA
>JAYUUW010000526.1:0-2352 GCA_043754665.1 Anaerolineales bacterium
GGCTACGGCAAGGTGCTGCGCTACGGTGCGTACAGCGAGGATGTGCTCAAGCGCCTGCGCTGGATGAACACCGTCATGGGGCCGGTGCTGGCCGACGCCCTCGCCGCCGCCGGCGACGGGCTGGATGTGCGCGCCTTGCTGGCCGAAGCCCTGCACATGGGTGATGAAGGCCACAACCGCAACAAGGCCGGCTCGCTGCTTTACCTCAAGTGGCTGGCCCCGCTCATCGCCCGCGTGTGCGCCGACAGCGCCGTGGAGGCCGACGTGCTCAAGTTCCTGGGCGACAACGCCCTGAGCGTGCTCAACCCGGTCATGGCGGCCTGCAAGGCCATGGCCGACGCCGCGGCCGGCGTGGAGGGCAGCACCCTGGTCAGCACCATGGCCCGCAACGGCACCGACTTCGGCCTGCGCGTCAGCGGGCTGGGCGGCCAGTGGTTCACCGCCCCGTGCGACACGCCTCAGGGCCTGTGGTTCCCCGGCTTCACCGCCGCCGACGCCAACCCCGATATCGGTGACAGCACCATCACCGAGACGGCCGGCATCGGCGGCTTCGCCATGGCCACCGCTCCGGCCATCGTCACCTTCGTGGGCAGCACGCCCAAAGACGCCCTCAACGCCACGCTGGAGATGTACGAGATCACCGCCGCCGAGCACAAGCACTTCACCATCCCGGCGCTCGACTTTCGCGGCACGCCGGTCGGCATCGACATTCGCAAGGTGGTCGAGACCGGCATCCTGCCGCGCATCAATACCGGCGTGGCTCACAAGCTGGCCGGGGTGGGGCAGGTGGGTGCGGGCCTGGTGCGCCCGCCCATGGCGATTTTTGAAGCCGCCCTGCTGGCCTACGCTGAACACTACGGGTTGTAACCATCCCCTATTACGTCGCTAAGGAGCTGCTATGAAGATTTACGATCTATCTCAACCCCTCAACGCCGACTGCTCGTTCTGGCCGTTCTACCCGCCGTTCGAAGTCAAGTACATCAAGCGCAAGTCGGAGCACGGCGTCAACGCCCAGTACATTCAGACCTCCAATCACATGGGCACCCACCTCGATGCCCCGCGCCACTTCGTCACCAACGGCAAGACCATCGACCAAATTCCGATTGAGTGGTGCTACGGCCCCGGCGTCATCGTCGACCTGAGCGACGTGCTCGACGACCTCGACCTGTTCACGCCCAAGATGATCGAAGACCGGGTGGAAGTGCGCGACGGCGACATCCTCTTTATCCACACTGGCTGGCACAAGTACAGCTTCCTCAGCCCGGCCGGCGACGAAGAGCGCTACATCCAGCGCCATCCCGGGCCGCACTTCGAGTTGTGCGATTGGCTGCTCTCCAAGAAGATTCACATCTGGGGCGTCGACATGATCTCGACCGACCACCCCATGAACCTGCCCATCGGCCGCTTCCTCGGGCGCGGCGGCCTGGAGCACTGGCAGAAGGTGCGCGCTAGGACCGAGGCCAAGTTCGGCGTGGACAAGATGCCCGAGCTGTTTCCTGACTCGGCCTACCAGCTTACCCACAACGCGCTCTTCCCGCACGACTGTATTCACGTGGAGAACCTCGGCGGCGACATCGGCCGGCCCGAGCTGCACAACCGCCGCCTGACTCTCGGCGCATTCCCGTGGAAGTTTGCCGGCGGCGAGGCGGCCTTCTGCCGCGCCGTGGCCTGGACCGACTAACCCGCCCCTATGCCGTCCCCCACCCCCTTCCTCGGCGCGTCCGTCACCCGCAACGAAGACCCCCGGCTGCTCACCGGGCAGGCGCTGTTCACCGACGACGTGGAGCTGCCCGGCCTGCTGCACGCCGCCTTTGTGCGCAGCCCGTATGCCCACGCCCATCTGGGTGCCATCGATGTCTCGGCCGCCCGTTTACGGCCGGGCGTCGTGGCGGTCTACACCGCCGACGATCTGGGCGCTTACTGGAAGCCCGGCCCGTTGCTGGTGAAGGCGCCGCCGGTGGAAGGGGCCGTCTTTCACGCCCGCACGCAGGTGCCGCTGGCGCGCGGCAAAGTGCGCTTTGTGGGCGAGCCGGTGGCGGTCGTCATCGCCGAGAGCCGCTACCTGGCCGAAGACGCGCTGGCCGACATCGTGGTGGACTACGAGCCGCTGGGCGCGGTGGTCGATCTGGAACTGGCGCTGCTGCCCGACGCCCCGCGCATCCACGACGACCTGCCCTCCAACGTGTGCGCGCATGTCATCCAGCGCAAGGGCGACTACGCCGCCGCCAAGGCCGCCGCCGCGTTGGTGCTCAACCGCCGCCTGCTCTACGACCACGGCACAGCGGCGGCCATGGAGAACCGCGGCATCGTCGCCAGTTGGGACGCCCGCGCCGACCGCCTGACCATCTGGGA
>JAYUUW010000527.1:0-2085 GCA_043754665.1 Anaerolineales bacterium
CCCGCCTGGTCGCCAGCCAGGTGTTCCTCAAGGCCCTCATCAACACCGTGGTGTTGGGCGTGGCCTTCCTGGTCATCATCCTGCCGCTCTCGCTGGTGCTGGCCTCGCTGCTCAACAGCCTGCGGCGCGGCAGCAACTTCTTCAAGATGATCTACTTCCTGCCGCAAATCACCTCCACCGTGGCGGTGGCGCTGGTCTTTGGCTATGTCTTCCAGCCCAATTGGGGCCTCATCAACGGCACGCTGCGGCTGCTGGGGGTCGAGAACCTGCCGCTCTGGCTGGCCGACCCGCGCTATTCGCTCACCGGCTCGCGCGCGGCCGTCACGCTGCTGGCGGTGTGGGTCGCCCTCGGCTATTACATGCTCATCTTTTTAGCCGGCCTGCAAGCCATCCCCACTGACAGTTACGACGCCGCCCTGGTCGATGGCGCCGGCCCCCTGCAATCGTGGTGGTACATCACCCTGCCGGGGCTGCGCCCCACCTTTGTCTTCCTCATCCTCACCGGCACCATCGACGCCATGTCGCGCTTTAGCGATTTGTGGACGCTGGGCGGCCCCGGCGGCACACCGGCCCGTTCGCTCCAAACCGTAGTCATGTTTATGTACCAGACCGCCTTCGAGGCCTACGACTTCAACCTGTCCTCGGCCGTGGCGGTGGTGTTATTCTTCATCGTCTTGGGCCTCACGCTCATCAATCTGCGGGTGTTCCTCGGCCAGGAGTTTGCCAGCGCCGAACGTGAAGGGGCGGTGTAGCCATGACCACGCCGCCCGCCGACTCGCCCGACCGCCGCAGCCTGTGGCAGCGCTTCTTTGCCTCGCACCAGCGCACCCAGCGCACGCGCCAGACCATTATCTGGATCATTCTCTCGCTCGGCGCGCTGGCGATGATTGTGCCCTTCGAGTGGATGATTGCCACCTCGTTCTCGCGCCTGGCCAACCAGTCCATGCCGCGCATCCCGCGCTTTTGGCCGGTTGACCCCAGCCTGTTCAACTATCAGGTGGCGATCACCAATCTCCCGCTGGTGCGCTATTATTTGAACAGCTTCTTCGTCACCATCGTCACCACCATCGGCTACCTGTTCTTTAGCTCGCTCACCGGTTACGTGTTCGCCAAGGGCCGCTTCGTCGCCAAGCCGGTGCTGTTCCTGGTGCTGCTCATGACGCTCATGGTGCCGTTCGAGGTCCGCATCATTCCGCTCTACCTGCTCATGCGCCAACTGCACCTCACCGACACCTACTGGGCGCTCATCCTGCCCTTCATCAGCGGTGGCTTCGGCATGTTCCTCATGCGCCAGTACATGTCCACCCTCCCCGACGATCTGGTCGACGCCGCCCGCGTCGATGGGGCCGGCGAGTTCTCGATCTATTGGCGCGTCATCCTGCCGCTATGCGGGCCGCCGCTGGCCGCGCTGGCGGTGCTCAACGCCCTCTGGCGCTGGAACGATGTGCTCTGGCCGCTGATGGTCATCTCCGACCGCAACCTGTTCACGGTCACGCTTGGCCTGGCGACCGCCGGCCGGCAGCAGGGCATCCTCACCGGCGTGGCGCTGGCCAACACCACCCTCGCCATCCTGCCGATTGCTCTGCTGTATATCGTGCTCCAGCGCTTCATCATTCGCGGCATCGCCTACTCCGGCCTCAAGGGCTAAGTGTGACCGCGCCGCTCTCCCCTCCCAACCCCAGCGCGGTGCCGGGTGGCCATTCCACCTGGTTCGAAATCGATCTGGGGGCCATCGCCCACAACGTGCGCCGCCTGAAGGCTCTGGCCGGCACGCGCCTCATGGCGGTGGTCAAGGCCAATGGCGCGGGGCATGGCGCGATTACGGTGGCCCGCACCGCCGCGCAGGCCGGCGCCGACTGGCTGGGCGTGGCCCGCGTCGAGGAGGGGCTGGCGCTGCGCCAGGCCGGCCTCACGCTGCCGATCTTAGTGCTCGGCTACACGCCGCCCGCCGACGCGCCGGCCGCGCTGGCCGCCGACCTGAGCCTCACGGTCTACGCCGCCGACCTGGCCCAGGCCTACAGCGTGCAGGCCCAGGCGATCGGCCGCACCGCTCGCCTGCACCTCAAGCTCGATACCGGCCTCGGC
>JAYUUW010000528.1:0-2994 GCA_043754665.1 Anaerolineales bacterium
CGGCCTCAGCGGCCACCTCGGCCCCGTAGTACAGCGTCACCGCGCCCAGGTCGGCCGCACCCATCTTCGCTAGCAGTTGCAGGGTCACCGCCGGGATCGTGTCGCCGGCGACGGTCAACTTGCCGTTGTGCAGTCCGATGATCTGGCCCTCGGCCACCGCCACGCCGTCGAGTTCCACGCTGCGGCTGGCGGTTGTCACCTCGCCGCCTTCGACTGAACTGAGCGCCCGCTCCATGCCGGCGCGCACGCTTTCCAGGTCGCCGGTCGGCCCGTGCGGCAGAAAGTTGAGCAGGGCGGCCAGCCCCTGCGGCACCGAGCGGGCCGGCACCACGGCCACCGGCTTCACCGACAACTCGGCGGCCTGTTGGGCCGCCAGGATGATGTTTTTGTTGTTGGGCAGCACGATCACGCGCCCGGCCGGCACCTGGCCAATGGCCTCCAAAATGTCTTGGGTAGAGGGGTTCATGCTCTGCCCGCCGCTGACGATGGCGGCCACGCCCAGCGAGGCCATCACGCGCGACAGCCCGACCCCTGGCGACACCGCCACCACGGCGATCTCTTCCGGCTGCACGGGGTGCATGGTCAGGGGCGCCGCGCCGCCAGGGTCCAGGCCCACCTGGTCGAGCAAATTCTCCATGTGGACCTTGACGACCGTGCCGAGTTCCTCAGCCAGTTCAATCGGCGCGTGCCGCCGCACCTTCAGCAGGTGAATGTGCACTCGCCACAGCCCGTCGCCCTCGCCCACCTGCACCGAGGTGCCGATTTCCGCCAGCCGGTTATACAGCGTGGGCAGGTGCACCACCGCGCGCGGGCGGAAGTCGAGCACCACTTCCCACTCCTGGCCCGGCTCGGCGGCGTCGAGCGCCGCGCCCACCGCGTTCAGGTCCAGCGCCACCACTTCCGGCGCTTCGGAGGCATCCAGCGGCTGGCCGCGCAAATAGCGCAGCATGCCTTCCATGATGATGGCCAGGCCTTTGCCGCCCGAGTCGACCACGCCGGCTTGTTTGAGCAGCGGCATCAGCTCGGGCGTGCGCGCCACCGAGGCATAGGCGGCGGCCACCAGCAGCGCCAGCATCTGGCGCAGGTCTTGGCCGGGCGCGGCGCCCTCGGCGGCGGCGGCGGTGTCTTTAATGACTGTGAGGATGGTGCCCTCGACCGGCTTGCCCACGCCCCGGTAGGCCGTCTCGCTGGCCTGCTGCACGGCGCGCGCCAGCCCGTCGGCGGTGAAGGCCGGCTCGCTGCCCAGCCCGCGCGCAAAGCCGCGCCAAATTTGCGAGAGGATGACGCCCGAATTGCCGCGCGCCCCCATCAGCGCGCCGTGCGCCACGGCGTGCGCCACCCGGCTGACGTTCGGCTCGCTGCTGGCGGCGATCTCGCGGTAGGCGGCCTGCATGGTCATCAGCATATTGGTGCCGGTGTCGCCGTCGGGCACGGGGAACACGTTGAGCGCGTTCACCGCTTTGTGGTTGGTGTCGAGCCAGGTCAGCCCGGCCAGCACGAGCTGCTTGAGGCCCAGCCCATCGCACTGCGGCAGCGTAACGGCCAGGCGGATTTGCCGCTCGGCGCGCAGCGTTTCCGATTCAGAGGGCATGGTCATGTGACGGGTCTCGTGGTCTCGGGTCAGGCGTCGGGGTTGCTCACGCGCAGCCCCTGCACGTGGATGTTGATATCGCCGATGGGCGCGCCGAGCGCTTTTTCAACGTGAAACCGCACGGTGTTGGCCACACTGGCCGCCACCGACGAAATCCGCGTACCGTACTCAATGATAATGTACACGTCAATGGAAATCAGGCCCTCGTCCACATGCACTTCGATGCCGTGGCGCGGGTCGCGGGTGAGCATGTTGGTGAAGCCGTCGACCACGTTTTTGGCGGCCATGCCGACCACGCCGTAGGAGTGCAGCACCGCCTGGCTGGCGATGGTGGCCACGGCAGCCGGCGCGATCTCGATATTGCCCAGCGGGTTGCTTTCTTCAGACATGCGTGATTCGGCCTCAGGTTGAAAGAAACAGCAGTTTATGGTACCATGCCCGCGAAGTCGATAGCGGCTCAATTTGGCGAACCACAGCGTGGTTCGCCGTTCATTGTCTCAGGCCCGCGTTGCGCGGCAGTTTAGCAAAGGAAGTTTCACCATGGCCAAATGTGCTCATTGCGGCAAGGTTCCGGTGGTTGGGCGTAACGTGTCATACGCCAAAAACCGCACCCCGCGCCTGTTCCGCCCGAATTTGCAGAAGGCGAAGGTCTACGATCCCCAGACCAAGAAATCGACCCAGAAGACCCTGTGCGCCAAGTGCATTAAGACGCTCAGCAAGCTGGCCTAGTTCGGGTTGGGCAGGGGTGAGGCGGCTATGATTCATAGCAACCTCACCCCTGCCCAACGGTTGTCTGCGCCACACTGCCCCGCAAGCGCTGCACTGCTTCCCTAATACCCACATCGCTCTTGAAAATCGCCGTGGCCGCCACAATTACTGTGGCGCCGGCCGCGGCGGCTTGGGGCGCGGTAGTTGGGTCCAGCCCGCCATCCACCTGAATCTCGTACGCCGCCCCGCTCACGCGCTTTAGCTCGCGCAGTTGCGCCACTTTGCGCATGACGTGCGGCATAAACTTCTGGCCCGAAAAGCCCGGCTCCACCGTCATGGCCAACACCAAATCCAGTTCCGGCAGCACCTCGCTCAGCAGGGCGGCGGGCGTGCCGGGGTTCAGCGCCACGCCGGCGCGCTTGCCCAGCGCTTTGATCTGCTGCACGGTCTGATACAAGTGCGGGCAGGCTTCCTGGTGCACAGTCAGGCGGTCTGCGCCGGCCTCGGCAAACGCGGCCAGGTAGCGTTCGGGCGCGGCGATCATCAAATGCACGTCCAGGGGCAGGGTGGTGGCGCGCCGGGCGGCGGCGACGATCACCGGCCCGAGCGTGATATTGGGGACAAACTGCCCGTCCATCACGTCAATGTGAATCCAATCGGCGCCCCCCGCCTCACATTCCGCGATCTGGTCACCC
>JAYUUW010000529.1:0-1608 GCA_043754665.1 Anaerolineales bacterium
GCTAATTGCCGACGTTGACCCAGGCGGCCTTCAGGTAGGGCTCGCTGCCGGGGCCGGGGGCCACCGGGAAGTCGAGATCGGGCTCGTGCTCGACTTTCATGACCGTCGCGCCGAACTCGGGCACGCCGCGCCGAATTTGGGCCAGGAAGGTCTTGCGGGCCAGGGTGTGGGTGTTGGCGCAGGCCAGCAGCCGGCCGCCGGGCTTGACCACCGGCGCGGCCAGCGCCACCAGCCCGGCGTAGTCGCGGGCCAGCGAGAAGCGCGTTTGGCGCGTGGTGGCGTAGGAGGGCGGGTCGAGCACCACCAGGTCGAACTGCTGGCCGCTGCGGGTGAAGCGCTTGAGCCAGTCGAACACATCGCCAAACACAAAGTCGGTGTCGGGCGCGTCGAGGCCGTTGAGGGCATAGTTGCGCTTACCCCAGTCGAGGTAGCGCTTGGAGATATCCAGGTTGATCACCCGCGCCGCGCCGCCGAGCAGGCCGGCCAGGCCGAAGCCGCAGGTGTAGGCAAAGCAGTTGAGGATGGTGCGGCCCTTGGCCTGCTCGCGCAGCCAGGCGCGCACGGTGCGCATATCGAGGAACAGGCCGGTGCTCAGGCCCTCGCCGGGGCGCACCAAGAAGCGCATGCCGTTTTCGAGCGCTTCCACTTCTTCCACCGCCTGGCCAATGAGGGCCTCGGCCGGGGCCAGCGCGGCGCGTTCGGCTTCGCCCAGGGCGTTGGCGGCGCGCGGGCGATATTTGACATACACGGCGGTGGACCCCGCCCACTCGGCCAGCGTATTCAGCACCCGGGTGGGCGGCTTGACGCGCTCGCCGCCGCTGTACAGGTGGGCCACCAGCAGCGGGCCGAAGCGGTCGACCACCAGATCGGGGAAACCGTCGGCCGCGCCGTTGAGCAGGCGGTAGGCGGTGATGTCGGGGTCGGTGTGCAGTGGGTCGCGCCGCGACCAGGCGGCTTGCAAGCGTTGGGCTTCGGTCATGTATTGGTTGTAACGCATTCCAGTGGGCCTCGCAACTCGCGCCGCGCGGGTATAATGAGGGCCGAACGAAACGACCCCCAATTGACCGTTATCGCCGGCACGCGCCGGTGGGCAGGCCGCCAACCACCCGCGCCGCAGCGGAGCACCACACCCCATGACCACTGCCCGAATACGCCTCATCGCTTTGTTGTCGGCCGCGCTGGCCGCCACGCTGGCATGCAATTTGCTGTCCACCGGCGCGACGCCGACACGCTGCTGCTGCAAAGCGTGGGCGCGCACCCCGGCGTGTATCGCGCGCCGGCCGATGGCAGCACCCCGGCCCAGCGCTTGGGCGACGGCCTGCTGCTAGGCGTGATTGATAACGTGGCCGGCCAGCCGTAGACTAGCGGGCAGGCTGATAGACTTTATTGGGAATAGGAGCGCGCGCCCCGGTTTCCTAACCCCCGTACTGCACCCTAACAAATTAACTGTCATTCTGAGCGCAGTCGCGCAGCGCTGATACCAACGCTCCGGCTGCGCGCGAAGAATCTCACCGCTAGACGTTTCCAAACGCCAGTGCATACGTGGTAGCGCCTGAGCGCTTGGACAGTGTTCTATTCCCAATAAAGTCCGATTAAATAGAAGCGGGG
>JAYUUW010000530.1:0-2264 GCA_043754665.1 Anaerolineales bacterium
CGCCGGCCTGCCGCATGAACCAACTGTTTGAAGCCTGGTCCGGTACGACTTTACCGGACAACCAGCGCTAGCCCCGGTACGACTTTACCGGACGCAACAATTAGTACGCCCCTACGCGAGGCAGCGACGATGCAGCCAGTTGGGTGAGGGCATACGTCAAATAGGAAACCGCTATAGACGCGCAATCCTCTCCACCGCGTCGCCTGCGATCAGGCGTCCGCCTAGCGCCCCACCCGCCCGCGCTGCCACAGCCGCAGCCCAAACAGCACCGCTACGGCCGCCGCGCCCAGCCCCACGGCCAGGGCCACGGCGCTCCACGGGAACGGCGTGGGCGCGGGCGGGAGGCCAATCGGAATCTCAGTGCCCACCTGCGCGATCTGCGTGCTGGCGGGGGTGCTTACGGCCGGCGTCGCCGACACCTGTGTCGCGGTGGGCGGCAGCACCGTGGGGCCGGCCACGATGTCAGCGGTCACCTCGTAGGGCGTGCCGTCGGCCGCCAGCGCGATGACGCGCGGGCCGAGCGCAAACCCGCCTGCCAGTTCGGGCCGCGCCGTCAGCAGGTCAAAGTAGGCCTCACTGGCAAAGGTCACCGGCACGGCGACGGTGCGCGTGGCGTCGTAGGCCGTGTCGATCCAGGTCTCATCGCGGAACAGGTACGTGCGGCTGCCCACGATGCGGACAAACTCGGCCGCTTCGGCCCCCACCGGCACGGGCGCTTCGGCCCCGGCCAGCGCCGATTGGTCGGCGGCGGTGTCCACCGCGCCCGCGCCCGACACTTCGGCTTCGGTGCTGGCGGCGAGCTCCAGCACTTCGTTCGCCAGCCCGTCGCGGCCCTCCTCGGTCAGCACATCAAACTCAGTCTCCTGCACCAGGTACGAGGTGTAGGGCGTCACGATGCCGAAGCGGATGCTGAGCTGCACCACCGAGTCGATCAGCTCCTGGTTCTCGCCGTGCAGCCGAATCTGGTTGAGCAAGTGGCCGACCCGGCGCGTGGCCCACAGGCGCGGGATGAAGGCCGTGGCCCCCACCGCCGCATCGCCCGGCGCAGCGAAGCGCTGGTCGGCATAGGTGAAGGTCTGCGGCTGGCCGTTGACCGTGCCTGCCAGCCGCACGGTGGCGGGGCCGCTGCCGGTGTAGCGCCCGGCCACCACCAACTGCGTCCCGGCAAACAGGTCGGGCAGCGGGAAGGGATACAGGTCGCTGAGAGTGACGCCATCGACCGTCAGCGTCAGGTCGGCCAGCACCGGCGTGCTCACCTTGGCATAGAAGCCGGAGACCGATTCCTCGATGCTCATGCCGGGGCGCACATAGCTGCTCGCGCCGTGGTGGGCCTCCACCAGGCGGTCGAGCAAGAACGTGTCCACATCGTCGCCGACGCCGAAAGCAAATAAGCGGACGTTGTCGGGCGCGGCCTGGCCCACCTGCTCCAGAATCTGGCCGCTATCCACCACGCCCTCGGTCGCCAGGCCGTCGGTCAAGAAGATCAAGATCGTCGGGCGCGTGCTGCCGGCCTCTACGGCCGCCAGCGCTTCGAGCAGCGCCAGGTGAATGTTGGTGCCGCCCTCGGCCCGCAGCGCCCGCACCCACCCGCGCGCGGCCTCGGCCTCGGTGGCGGGCCGCAAGCCGCTGGCATAGGTGTTCAGGCCGGTGCTGAAAGCCACCAGCCCAAAGCGGTCCTCGGCGTTCAGATGCGTCAGCACATAGTCCACCGCATCCTGCGCCTGGGCGAACTTCTCGCCGTCCATCGAGCCGCTCTGGTCGAGCACCACAATCACGTCTTTAGCAACCACCTGCGCGGCCCCCACGTCCAGGCGCGGCGCGGCCAGCAGCAGAAAGTAGCCCTCGCCGGTGGCCGGGTCGTGGTAGGTCAGCGTGTTCAGGCCGATGTCGTCGGTCGAGACGGAGTAATACAAATCAAAGTCAGTGTCGGGCGTGACGTTGTTGGCCTCGTACCCGGCGCTGAAGCGAAAGTCGCCGTCGCGGGCCACCGCCACCGGATGCGAGGGCGAGTAGATGGCGCGCACGGCCTCGGCCGAGACGACCTTGACCGCCACGCTCACCTGCTCCAGCGGCAGGACGGAAAATTTCTCCGTGTTGAGCGGGTAGCGATAGTGCACCAGGCCGTTCTCGGCCGGCAGCACCTGGGTATATTCCAACTCCACCCGGCGCGTGTCGCCCGGCGCAATGGGGAAGATGTTGGCCTGCACCGCGCCGCGCCCGGCGTACTCGAGCAGGGCCGGGTCGCGCAGTTGGCGCACGATGTC